>JALYSX010000133.1 GCA_030854585.1 Vulcanimicrobiota bacterium | reverse complement strand
GCCGTCCTGCACAGCGTCGGCGAATCCGTCGATCCGACCGTTCCGGCGATCGCGCTCGCTCCGCAAGCGACCGGCGCGATCACTCTCGACGTCTCCGCCGGCGACGCGCGCCGCATCGTGCCGGGCGATCCCGTACACCTGCACAGCGACGCGGGCGATTCGATCGCCGGCACCGTGATCGGCGTCGCCGGCGCGGTCGACGCCGCAAGCCAAGCCGCCCGGGTGAGCGTGCGCGCAGACGTTCCTGCGGCGCTTGCCGGAAGCGCACTCTCCGGCCAGATCGTCGTCGGGCGAGCGCGCGGGACGATCGTGCCGTACGCATCCATCGTCGCCGACCCACAGACGGGCAAGACCTTGGTCTTCGTCCAGACGAGGGCGAAGGACGGGGCCACGTCGTTCGAACCGCGCGACGTGCGCGTCGTCTTCTCCAACGCGAGCCAGGCCGACGTCACCGGACTCCGGCCGGGCGAGCGGGTCGCCGCACGCGGCGCCTTCGAACTCCTCGCACCACAAGGAGGCGGCGCCTAACGTCGAAGAGCGCCCCATGCGGATCATCGTCACCTTCATCGCGCTCCTCGCGCTCCTCGCGCTCTCTGTGGGCGCCATTCGCGCCGGAACGCTGCCGCCGGCAAAGGTAACGCTCGGCGACGAAGTCTTCCTCGCCTCGAGTTGGAAGCAGCTCCACGGCCGTTGCGTCGGCATCATCACCAACCAGACCGGCGTCACCTCGCGACTGGTCAACATCGTCGACGCGATCAAAGCCAACCCGCATATCTGCGTGAAGGCTATCTATTCACCCGAACACGGGCTCCGCGGCGATCGCCCCGCCGGCGCCTACGTCTCGTCGTACACCGACCCACGCACGAGCCTTCCGGTCTACAGCCTGTACGGCCCGCAGAAACATCCGACCGCCGCAATGCTCGCCGGTGTCGACGTGCTGCTCTTCGATATTCAAGACGTCGGCGCGCGCCCGTACACGTTCGTCTCGACGATGGCCTACGCGATGCAAGCCGCAACCCAGTTCCACAAAGAGATATGGGTCCTCGATCGCCCCAACCCGATCGGCGGCGAAGCGGTCGAAGGCCCCGTACTCGATCCCGCCTTCCATTCGTTCATCGGTCTCTACCCGATCGCCATGCGCCACGGTATGACCGTTGGCGAACTCGCAAAGCTGTTCAACGACGCCTTCGACATCCACGCCGATCTTCACGTCATCACGATGCAAGGCTGGCAACGCGACATGCTCTGGCCCGATACCGGCCTCCAATGGGTCCAGAGCAGCCCCAACATCCCCGAGTGGAGCACCACCGTCTTCTACCCGTGCACCGGCCTGATCGACAGCAGCGGCGTAAACGGCGGAATAGGAACCACAAAACCGTTCAAATATGCCGGCGGCCCGACCATCGACGCCTACGTCCTGGCGAAAACACTGAACGCCAGAGATCTCCCCGGCGTCTACTTCCGCCCGGCCTATTGGTCCCCAGGCACCGGCTTCTGGACCGCCAAAGACCTCGGCGGGGTAGAACTCGTCGTCTACGATCCCACCAAATTCCAACCCGTAACGACCGCCGTTAACATCCTGACCGCGGTAAGAACCATCTCTCCGGCCACGCTGACGATCAACGACAAAACCGCCCGAGCGATAGACATCGACTGGGGAACGGACACGCTAAGAAAGGGGCTCATGTCCGGCGCCTCCGCCAATACAATTCTCACCGGCTGGCAACCAGCACTAGAGAAGTTCAAAACATTGCGCGCAAAATATCTCTTGTACTAAAGCATCCTTCGACACGCTCCCGGATTTTATCACGACCATCGCCCACCACCTCGACCACCATCGCCGCCAGGAACTCGTCCGGCAACCGGAAGTCGAGCGTCAGGGTGGACCCGGCGACCAGATCCTCGTCGGTAGCCAGCCGCAATCCGCCCGCAGAAAGATCGTTCGCGAGCGCACGCCGGCGCCCACGACGCCCCTCGATCGCATACAGGACGTCGAAAGCGACCGGCATCCGAAACGCCGAGCGCTTCTGGTCCGTACCGCGCGGCACGAGCTTTGGGGTCGGGACGGCCTTCTTGCGTCCGAATAAGAACATCGTCAGCGTCGACCTTTGAGGCGAACAGGCGGCACCTCCTGCCTCAAGGGAACTTCTTCCGAGCATCCCTAACCTCCGAAGCGATGCTCGCAGAACGGCTTACGGACGCGCTCGGCGCGGACGCCGTCAAAACGGCGCCCGAGGACCTGGCGGTCTATTCTTTCGATGCGTACTCAGAGTCGCAGCCCCCGATGGCCGTCGTTCTACCCGCGAACGCGCGCGACGTCGCGGCCGTCGTTCGTATCGCGCGCGAATGCGGCGAGCCTATCGTCGCGCGCGGTGCCGGAACCGGACTCTGCGGCGGCGCGGTCCCTTCGGCAGGTGGCATCGTGCTCTCGTTCGCCCGCATGAATCGCCTCCTCGAACTCGATGCCCGCAATCGACGCGCACGCGTGCAACCCGGCTTGATCAATCTCGACCTCTCCAAGAAGGTCGCGTCCGCCGGGCTCTTCTACGCGCCGGATCCGTCGTCGCAGAAGGCCTGCACGATCGGCGGCAACATCGGGACCAACGCGGGCGGCCCGCACTGCCTGACGTACGGCACGACCGTCAACCACGTGCTCGCGCTCGAATGCGTGGACGAACGCGGCGAGATATTCACCACCGCACTCGACGACAGCGGCTACGATCTGACCGGCGCGTTGGTCGGATCCGAAGGGACGCTCTGCATCGTCACCTCGGCCTGGGTCCGCCTGCTCCGTCAGCCCGAAGCGACTCGCGTCTGGGTCGCGACCTTTGCCTCGGTCGAGGCGGCCTCCGAAGCGGTCTCGGCGATCGTCGGAGCCGGCATCGTGCCGACCGCGCTCGAGATGATGGACGGCCTGATGATCCGAACGGTCGAAGCGGCCTTTCACTCCGGGTTCCCGGTCGATGCAGAAGCATTGTTGCTCATCGAGAACGCCGGTTTCGAAGACGATATGGATGCCTGCGAACGCGCGATCGAAAAGATCTGTCGGGAATCCGGCGGTCTGACCTGGCGCACCGCGCGATCGCAAGCGGAGCGCGACGGGCTCTGGGCCGCACGTAAGGGCGCCTTCGGCGCGGCCGGGCGGATCGCGCCGAACATGTATCTCCAAGACGTCGTCGTCCCGCGCACCAAACTCCCGAAGATGCTCAAACTGGTCGACGACGCGGCCGCTGCGCACGATCTGACCATCGGCAACGTCTTTCACGCCGGCGATGGCAATCTGCATCCGCTCATCATGTATGACAAGCGCGACAAGCGTCAGGTCGCGGCGGTCGTCGAGGCCGGCAACGCGATCCTCTCCGCGGCTGTCGATCTGGGCGGAACGATCTCGGGCGAACACGGCATCGGCTACGAGAAGCGCGACACGCTTGCGCGCGTCTTCAACGACGCGGACATCGACACGATGCTGCGCGTCCGCGACGTCTTCGACAATAGCCGGCACTTCAATCCGGACAAGATCTTCCCGCGCGGAGCCTCCTGTTCGGAGCTAGGCCCGTGACGGGCGAGATCGAACGCCTCGCCCCTGCGACCGCCGAAGAGTTCGCATTGCTGCTGGCCTCGTGCGATCGAGACGGCCGGATCGTCTCCATCGAGGGTGGCGGGACGCTACACGGCCTGGGTATACCTAGCGCGCGTACGGATGTGATCGTCAGCACGCTTAAGCTCAAGCGCATGCTCGCCCACGAACATGCCGACCTGACCGCATCCGTGCAGTCGGGGATGACCGTGCACGCATTCTCGACCGCGCTTGCGAAGCACCATCAGTTCGTACCGCTCGACGCGCCCTTGCACAAGCGCGCGACCGTCGGCGGAACCCTTGCAGCCGGCTGGGCGGGTCCGCGTCGACATCTCTACGGACGCACCCGCGACTACGTGATAGGCAGCCGGATCGCGCTTGCCGACGGAACGCTCGCGAACGCCGGCGGCATGGTGGTCAAGAACGTGACCGGTTACGACATGAGTAAGCTCTACGTCGGGTCGTGCGGTACGCTCGGAGTGCTCGTCTCCATCAATCTCAAGACGCTGCCCGCGCCCAAGTCTGCGCGCGCGTTCCACCATCCGCTCCCGCTCAACTCACGCTGGCGTGCGATCGCGCAGCTGCAGACGATGACGGCGACGCCCGCCGCGGCCTTCTGGATCGAGGGCTTCGACAAAGAGATCGGCGGCAACGATGCCGACGACGGCCGGCTCTTCGTCCTGATGGAGGGTTCGCCCGCTCTCCTGGATCGCGCGACCCGCGATCTTCGCAGCGGGCTCGGAAAGGCCGGCGTCCCCGAGACGCATGTGGTCGATGCGGGCGCGAACATCGCCTTCGAACGCGCACTCGACGCCTACGTCGCCACCATCGACGATCGCTCCGTCACCTATCGCTCGGTCGGCGATCCGAGCAGCGTCGAGGAACGATCCCTGACGATGCGAGCGCTCGCGCACAAGTTCGACATGCGTGTCGACTCGATCGCCGACGTGATGAACGGCGACGCGGTCTTGCGCGTCTCCGACGTCGACGCGCGTTCGTTCGTCGCGAAGATCGAGATCTTTGACGATGCGCTCCACGACGACATTCCGAATGCCCAGGTGATCGCGGGCGACTTTCCCGGACGCGCCAACCTGAACGTGTGGGGCGCGCC
>JALYSX010000115.1 GCA_030854585.1 Vulcanimicrobiota bacterium | reverse complement strand
CCTCCGAACCGCCGACACTGCTGGCGCCGATCACTCAGGCGGGCCGCAAGGGACCCGCGTGTAAACCCGAGCAGGCCGCCGCAAGCGCCGACCGGCGCGAGGCCATGCTACCGACCGGCGAGCAGTTATACGGCGCCCCGCAACCCGTTCCGCGCACTACCGCGGAACCCGTCACGCGCGCGCAAGCGTTGCAGCGCGAGGTCACCACTCGTTTCAGCATTGGACTCGAGGCTGAGAATCGCGGCAAATGGGATCGCGCGATTCCAGAGTTCGAACGCATCGCCTCGCTCGCATCCGCCGAACCGCAGGGTTCGACCGCGCACTACGACCTTGCGCTCGCCTACGCGCACCTCGGGCGCGACGACGACGCCTCCACGCAACTGCACGACGCGATCGAGCTCGACCCGGGCTTCTTGGCTGCGATGGCTAACTTGATCTCAATCGACCTGCGGCGCGGCGACCTCGCCGGCGCGCGCTCGATCGCGGACCGGCTTCTTTCAATCGAACCGGATTCGGCCCGCGGGCTCTACTCGCGCGGCATTATCGCGCTTGCGACCGGGGACGCCAAGACCGCGCAGACCGACTTCGGCCGGCTGATCGCCGCGGATCCGTCGTACGCCGTGGCGCATTACGATCTCGGCCTGGTCGAACAGCAACTCGGTCACACGACGGATGCGCTCCGCGAGGTCACGACCTCGCTCGATCTCGCACCGGGCAACGCGCGGGCGCGGTTTGCGCTTGCCACCGTGCTCTTGAAGGCCGGCAAGTACGCCGCCGCGCGCGCGGCCTTCGATCGCGCCGCCCGCGACGCGCACGGAGATGCGTCGCTGGCGACTCTCGCTCTTTCGATGCGCGACGCGATCGAACAGCAATAGCGCCACGCTAACCCTCGGGAGGGCAGAACGCCCGATACGGACGGAGCGGAACGAGTTGCACCTCGAGCATATCGCGTTGCGCGAGCGGCAGGGAGGCGAGCGCGGCGCGGGCCGTTGCTTCGTCGGGCGCTTCGATCAGCATGATCGCGCCGGGCATGTCGCCTCGACCCCAGAGCTGACGGACCGTCCCCTCGGCGTAGAGCTCGCGCACGCGCAAGCCCTCCGCATCCAGAAGCGCCTCGAACGCGTCCGGCGGAAAGGCCTCGGTCCGTCGCCGCGAAATTGAGATGAACTGCATGTTCGCCTATTCTCGTGTCATCCTGAGGAGGCCCGCAGGGCCGTCTCGAAGGACGGCTTCATGCCGTTTGACTCGTTGCGCGCGTTTGTCGATGCTCTTAAGAAGAGCGGCGACCTGCACGTGATCTCCGCACCCGTCGATCCCTATCTCGAGATCTCTGAGATCACCGACCGCGTCGTGAAGGCAGGCGGCCCCGCGCTGCTCTTCACCAACGTCAAGGGCTCCACGTTTTCGGTACTGACCAATCAGTTCGGCACGCAGAAACGGATGGCGGCCGCGCTCGATGCGAGGACGCTCGACGAAGCCGCCGAGCGGTTGCGCGTCCTGATCGACATCAGTCCGCCGGGCGCAGGGCTGATGGACAAGATCGGGGCGCTCAAATCGTTCGCTCCGCTCGCCAACGCGATTCCGCAGACGGTCCGTTCGGGCTCGTGCCAGGACGTCGTGATGGCCGAACCGGATCTGACGAAGATCCCGGTACTGACCACCTGGCCGCTCGACGGCGGCCCGTTCGTCACGTTACCGCTGGTCGTCACGCGCGACCCGAAAAACGGCCGCTTCAACGTCGGCATGTATCGCATGCAGATCTACAACGCGACCGAGACCGGCATGCACTGGCAGCGCCACAAGCACGGACGCGCGCACGCGGATGCGTGGGGCGATCGGATTCCGGTGGCCGTCGCGATCGGTGCCGATCCTGCGATCACCTACGCGGCGACCGCACCGCTGCCACCTGTCCTCGATGAATATGCGTTCGCCGGACTGCTGCGCGGAAAGCCCGTGAAGCTCGTGCAATGCAAGACCGTCGACCTCAAAGTGCCGGCCGATGCGGAGTTCGTGCTCGAAGGCTACGTCGACAACACCGATACGCGCACCGAAGGCCCGTTCGGCGACCACACCGGCGTATATAGCCTGGCCGACAGCTATCCGACCTTCCACGTCACCTGCATCACGCATCGCAAAGACGCGATCTATCCGGCCACGGTGGTCGGAAAGCCGCCGATGGAAGATGCGTGGATCGGCAAGGCGACCGAGCGGCTCTTCCTTCCGCTGCTCCAGATGGTGCTGCCCGAAGTGGTCGACATGAATCTCCCGGTCGAGGGTGGTTTCCACAATCTTGCGATCGTCTCGATCAAGAAGTCGTATCCCGGCCACGCGAAAAAAGTGATGAACGCGCTCTGGGGTCTCGGACACATGATGATGCTTACTCGCGCGCTCGTGATCGTCGACGCGGACGTCGACGTGCAGAACCCGCGCGAGGTCGCGTGGTTCGTCCTCAACAATCTCGCGCCGGAGCGCGACGTCGTGATGATGCCGGGGCCGGTCGACGATCTCGACCACGGCTCGTATACGGTCGGCTACGGCACCAAGATGGGCATCGATGCGACCCGCAAGAGCAAAGCCGAGGGCTACGATCGCGAATGGCCGCCGGACATCGTGATGGACGCAGCGACGATCGCGACCGTCGAGCGGCGTTGGAGAGAATACGGGCTCCACGCGATCGGAAAGATGCTGACGCCCGATAGCTGGAGCGGCCAAGGTTGAGTTCGCTGCGACTCTTCCTCAAAGAGATCCGTCCCGAGCACACGTTCTTCGCGTTGCCGTTCGCCTACACGGGCGCGGTTTTCGCTGCACGCGGCATCCCCTCATGGTGGGCGTTGCTCTGGATAACGCTTGCGGTGCTGGGCGCGCGCACGGCCGCGATGGCGGCCAATCGCTACCTCGATCGCGATATCGACAAGGCCAACCCGCGGACCGCACGACGCGCGCTTGCCAACGGAACGCTTTCCCCGAACGTGATGCTCTGGGCGATCGGGCTCGGACTGGTGCTCTTACTCGTCGCCGCGTGGCAACTCAATCCGCTCTGCGTGAAGTTGATGCCGATCGCGGCGATCGGCGTGCTCGCCTACCCGCTCTGCAAACGCTTCACCTGGATGACGCACTTCGTGCTCGGCGCGGTCGACGGGCTCGCGCCGCTGGGTGCCTACATCGGCATCGCCGGCACGATCTCGTGGCCGGCCGTGCTCGTTTTCGTGGCCGTGACCGTCTGGGTCGCCGGTTTCGATATCGCCTATGCGCTGATGGACCTGCCGACCGACACCGAACAAGGCATCAACTCGCTTCCCGCTCGATTCGGTGCGGGAGCCGGGCGCCGGGTCCCGCTCGCGCTCCACGCGCTGATGGGGATCCTGCTCCTGATCGCCGGTCTGCTCGCCCATCCGGGCTGGCCGTACTACCTCGGCCTCATCGCGGTCGCCGCCTTGATCCTCAAAGAAGCGTCGGACTATCGCGCCGCGCCGAACGTGTTCGCGCTCAACGAGCGCATCTTCATCGCCAACATGGTCTTTTCGTTACTGTTCCTGGCAACGACCGTTGCCGGGTTTGCGTTCGTGAGGTAGATATGCGTCGATCTGGTTTTCTCGCCGGCGGTGTCGCCCTCGCGACGGCCGCGGCCGCCCTCCCCGCACGCGCGCAATATATCGGCACGCCGTACCGGCAACAACTGACCATCGCGGTGAACGTACCGCTGTCCGGTCCGCTCGGTCCGTACGGGATTGCGGTCGTCAATGGCGCGCGCGCCGCCGTCGACTACGACACGCGCTACTCCGGCCCGCTCGAACGCGCCTTCTCGATCCGCACGTTCGACGATCAGGGTGCGCTCGCGATCGCCATCACCAACGCACAGTTCGCGGCCGGCGACAACACCGTGGTCGCGACCATCGGTGGCCTCACCGCCGATGTCACCGTCGGCTGTCTCTCCGAGTATGCGAACGACGGCATGCCGTTGATCGTGCCGGCGGTTACCGCCGATGCCGTGACGGCACGCGGCTACCGCAACGTCTTCCGGCTCCCGACCAAAGATACGACCGAGGGCATCCTGTTCGCACGCACCGTCCTGCCCGAAGCGAAGCCGACGTACGCACTTGCGGTGATGCAGGACGGTGGCTATGGTGCGGAAGTCGCTCACGGATTCGCCGCACAGGCGCACGCCGACAAACACAACGTCGACGTCGTCTCGTTCCCGGACGAGAAGCCGGACTACGCGGCGGCGGCCGCCGCGATCGTGGCCAAGAAGGCCGACTATCTCTTCCTCGCGGGCAAAGTCGCCGCGATGGGGCCGCTCGTGCCGGCGCTGGTCGCCGCAGGGTATAAGGGCGCGTTCGGGCTGAGCGACGGGTTCTACGACGTCTCGACCATCAAACAGTACGGCGAACAACTGACCGGCGCGCTGATCGCGACGTCGTTCGCGCCCCTACGGCGCGCGCCGAGCGATTTCATACTGCTCCAGGATCTCACGAGCGCGATCGGCGACGTTACCGCGTTCTCGGCCTACGGCTACGCTGCCGCTCAGATTGCGATGACGGCCGTGAAACGCAGCAACGCGATGGATCGCATCGCGACACTACAAGCTCTGGTCACGCCCGGTGCGCCGTACGCAACGCTGACCGGTTCGTACACGTTCGACTTCTCGGGCGACGCGATCGATCCGAACATCTATCTCTTCTCGATCGGCAAAGACGGCTTCACATACAAAAAGCCGGCGCACCCGTCCGGCTTCGTGTTGTAGGTCCACGCTCCTTACGCGCGGTGTTCGACGCGGTCGTCCATGGGGACGACGCGCATCTTGTGCGGTACCGGCCGCGCCGGCACCATCCGTTCTTCGGTCTCTTCCAGTGCGAGGACGAAGCGCAAGCGCCACGCGCCGAGGGTGATGCTGAAGTTCGTGCCGAGGAATTCCATGTCTATGCCTCCACCCGGCGCCACTCGATGAGTCCGGCGCCGAGGTAGACGAGTGCGAGTAGAGCGAGGATGCCGAGCTTGAGAGGTTCGTCGAGTGCCGCCAAGCCGAGGACGCGGCCACTTGTGCCGACGCCGAGGTGCAGGTAGGCGATCGGGTCGATGTACGAGATGGCCTGGAAGATCCAGTGGAATACCTGACCGACCGCATTGAAGTCGAGGGGGATCAGCGCGAGGCCCGGTACGAACAACCCGACCGGCCAGGAGATGCCGAGGAACGCGCCGTGTCCACGCTTCATCCACGATGTGATCGCAGCGAACATGCCGTACCATGCCGTACCGGCCACGATTGAGAGAGCGATTTTCCAGGCGCCGTCGGCGGTCAGGGTGAGGTGCGGTGCTTGGAAGAGCGAGTAGGCGATGATGCAGAAGACTACACCTACGACGAGGCTCGCAACGATGCCGACAATATCCGTAGCATAGAGCTGAAGCGCGTACATCGTACGATCGATCGGCTTCGTCCAAGCGACCTCGAGGCGGTCGTTCTCACGAGCGAGCGGTGCGCCCAAGCACGTCGCGATGATCAGGCCGAGCAGCGTTACGCCGGCGAAGAGCATTCCGATATCGAGCGGTCCGTTCGTGTCGATCGTCTCCGTCGTATTGTCGACGCGATGCATCTGGGTGGGGCCGATCGAGAAGTCGCGCGGCATGTTGTCGCTATGGCTGAACATGCCCTTGGGATCGGTGACCGTGATGTGCTTGCCGTCCCAGCCATGGTCGGCTACGACGATGGTCTTTCCGCGCGATCCCGGTTCGACGATGGTCGTCTCGGTAGCGCCGTCCGGTAAGACCTTCGAGCTGACGTGCGTGCTCGACGCGGCCATGCTCGCCCAGGAGTCGGCGTGCATCTTGCCGTCCACGCTGATGCGAACGATGACCGCGATCAGGAAGAGCACCGCCAGCACGATGCCGAGTACCAGGAGCGTCTTCTTGACGCGCAGCCATTCAACGTAGGCCATTAGTTGGCTCCCTCCACGACGACGGCCGTGCTCGTTTCGGGAGCGACCGCGCCGATGAAAATGTCTTCGAGGTTGAGATCGACCACGCGCACGCC
>JALYSX010000403.1 GCA_030854585.1 Vulcanimicrobiota bacterium | reverse complement strand
CTCTCGCCGTCACGACGGATCCTCTTGACCCCGTGGATGCCCGCCGGTGTCGCTCTCGCAATCGCGATCGTCGCCCCGAACCTCGCGTGGCAGGCCGCACACGGCTGGCCGATGATCGAACTCTTGCAGAACGGACAACACGGAAAGAACGTGATCCTCACGCCGCTGCAGTTCGCGCTCGCCGACGTCGTGATCTTCAATCCGCTACTCTCGCTCGTGTGGATCGCCGGGCTTGCGTTCGCCTTCATCCGTCCGACCACGCGCTGGATCGCCTGGACGTTCGCGATCACGATGGTCGTGATGATCGTCCTCCATGCAAACTATCCGGCAGACGCGTTCGCGCTGGTCTTCGCGACCGGTGCGATCGCGGTCGAGTTGGCGACGCGCCGCGCGGCACTGCTCCGTCCGATCGTGGCCGCCATCGCCGTCCTCGCGGGCGCGGCGCTGCTTCCGCTCGCGACCCCGATCTTGAGCGAACCGCATCTCGTCGCGTATGCAACTGCCGTCTCACACGTCCTCAGCCACCAGGCGGAAGAGCATCACAAGACGCCACCCATCCCGTCAGGTCTAGCTGACATGCACGGCTGGCCGGAGATGGCGGCCGCCGTCGCCGGCGTCTACGACGGCCTAACGCCGACTGAGCGCGCAACCGCCGGCATCAATGCGGGCAACTACGGAGAGGCGAGCGCCATCAACTTCTTCGGACCGGCTCTCGGACTACCGACCGCGAGTTCGGGGCACAATCAGTACTGGATCTGGGGGCCGCACTTCCACCGCGGCGACGTGCTAATCGACGTCAACGGCGACGAGTCCACGCTCAGACGGGTCTGCAAGAGCGTCACGCTAGCGACGACTTTCTCGAACGACTGGAACATGCCGTACGAGAGCGATCTACCGATCTACGTCTGCCGCGGCCTCAACGTCGACGTCGCGAAGATCTGGCCACTCGTGAAGAACTACAACTGACGTGCCTGTCGTGACGCATCGAACCGTACATGCAGAAGGCACGGATCGCCGTGTTGGGAACGCCAATGCGGCGAAGCTCGTCCGTGCTCATCGCGCCGCCTCCACCGCCGATGCGAAGCCAATCGTCACCCGTACGCTTGAAGAACGTCTCGCCGTCGCCGATGCGAAGCCATTCGTTGCCGTGCTTAAAGAACGTCTCGCCGCCGCCGGCGCCGTACCATTCGCCCTTCGAAAACGATCCCGATACGATCACATAAGGAACGAATGGTCGGCGCATGCGGTAGCGGACCGCGGCGACTTCTGCTGCCGGACCCGCGTCAACAGTCTTCGCACGACACCTGCCTTGATAGGTGACCACCGGGATCCCGCGCGACAATAGCACGGCGTCGCGGTCCGAAATCCCGGCGTAATAGAAGTGACACGCGTCCGTGGCCAAATCGAGCGACTGCCATCCGAATGGAAATCGCTTGACCAAGATCGGCGCCGTGACGCGCCATCGCTCTATTCTTCCTCCTACGACCTCGACCAAGGCCACCTTGCCGACGACGTTCATTCTTACTATGGCGGAGGCACCCGTGCTCTGCATCGCCGCGCGTTGCGGCGTACTCGCGAACGCCGCCGCCAACGCGAGTAGCGCAAGCAAGGCGGTTACTTCACCTTCATCGCCGAGACGGGGATGAAGCCGAGCTTCGCGAGCGCTTCCTTATCGTTCTGGACATAGGCGATAAACGCGGCGACGTCTTTGTTCGGCGGCCCGTTCGTGAACATGTGCTCGTAGGACCAGAACTTGTACTTGCCGTCGATGACGTTGGCGTCGCTCGGCGCGAGGCCGTCGATCGAGAGCGCGGTGTCGCCGGCGGCGCGCGCGTAGTTGGTCGAGACGTACGAGACCGCGCCGGGCACCTGCGCGACCATCGAGGCGACCGTGCCCGACGAGTCCTGCGTGCCGGATTCCATCGGCTGAACGCCGCCCAATACGCGTTCGACGAAGACCGCGCGCGTACCGGAACTCCGCGGACGATTGATGATCGTGATCTCCTGATCTATGCCGCCGACGTCTTTCCAGTTGGTGGTCCTCCGGGAGAAGATGTCGCGGACCTGCGCGGTCGTGAGGTTCTTCACGCCGACGACCGGATTCACGACGATCGCAAAGGGGGCGACGGCGACCTTATGATCGACCAGCGTCGGCTCGCCCGGTGCGAGGATATCGGAGTCGCCGATATCGACGCCTTTCTGCGCGGCCTGCGTGATGCCGACCCGCGATCCGCCGCCGGAGACGCTCACGTTGATGTCCGGGAACTTGGTCTGATAGTCTTGCGCGGCTTGCTTGACCAGTGGCAAGAGTGCGGTCGAACCCGCGGCCGAGATGGAGCCCGTCGCCTTGGCGCCGCCGGCAGTGCCCTGCGTTTGGTTCGAATCGCTCCCGCCTCCGCATGCCGCGAGCATCGCCGCAAGCGCGCAAACGGAGATGGTCGAGACGTACGAACGCTTCATGCGGGCAGCTCCTCGGAGAAAAGTGCGTCGAGCAAGATGGGGTAGACGAGGTCAGTTCGCGCGAGCGGATTGTCGGGTTCGATGATGTCGTGGTTCGTCGGTAGATCTCGCAACTCCCGATATGCGATCCCCGCTCCGCGCAGACCGTGCCAGTTGCGCGAGACGTCAGCCGAGACGGCATTGTTGACGGCCGGATCGGCCCGGTTGACGATCGTGAGCGCCTCGTGCGCGAGGGGCGGCTCGCGATCGGCATCGCGGTAGACCAGATTCGCAATCCGCAGCGCCTGACCGAGCGCGCGGGTCGAGAAGCGCGGGTAGGCGGTGCGCGGGCGTTGCTTCGCGCGTACCCGCGGATCCCACCAGAGGAACATGTTCGGAACGAAGCGCAGCAGCGCGCCGATCGCCGAACTCACACCGATCGGGAGTTGCAAGAGCGCGAAGAACGGGCTGACCGGAACGCTCCGCCAGACGTCGGCGCGGTATTGCACGGCATACGCACAGAGCAGGCCGCTGGTCGAGATGCCGAGCACCGCGACGCGCTTCCCGAGCCCGCAGGCAATATCGATCGCCTCGGTCGCGCTCGCGAGCCATGCTTCGGCGGTCAGTCGCTTCAACCGCGTCGTCATCCGGTCGACGTCCCCGTGCTCGGGCAGACGAGGCACGAAGACGTTGGCGCCGCGCGCGCGCACCAACGGTGCGAATTCGCGGAACTGTCCGGGATGGTTGGTGAAGCCGTGCAAGAGCACGACTGCAAGATCGGTCGGCGCGTCGGCCAACAGCGTGGTGTGGGCTTCGGGAAGGATGCTCGCATCGTCGAGCGCCATGAATGCGCGCGCTCGTTCGATCGCCTGATCGAACGAGACCGTCGGGCGACTAACGGGACGTTCGAGCATCGCGCGTACAACCATCCAAGTGATCGTCGACCATGCCGACCGCCTGCATGAACGCATACATGATGGTCGATCCGACGAATGTAAACCCTCGTTTCTTCAGGTCTTTCGCCAGCGCATCCGAGATCTCGGTCGTCGCCGGAACCTGGCCCGGCTTGCCCGGCGCGTTGACGATCGGCTTGCCGCCGACATACGCCCACACGTAGTTCGCGAAACTGCCGAACTCGCGTTGCACGCCGAGAAACGCTTTCGCGTTCTTCACGGCGGCGGCGACCTTCAAGCGATTGCGCACGATGCCCGGGTCGAGCAGCAACTTCTCGATACGCGCGGACGTGAACCGGGCGACCTTCTCGGGATCGAAATCGGCGAAGACCTCGCGGTAGCGTTCGCGTTTGTTCAGGATCGTCTCCCAGCTCAGGCCGGCCTGCGCAGCTTCGAGGATTAAGAACTCGAAGAGCGTCGGGTCGTCACGCGTAGGGACGCCCCACTCGCGATCGTGATACGCGATCATCGCCGGAGACTTCGCCCACGAGCAGCGCTTCATCGATCGAGCAGTTCGATGAGGATCGGGTAGACCTTCTCGACGATCTCGGGATGATGCAGCGGTTCGATGATGTCGTGCGAGATCGGCAGATCGGTGAACTGGTACGTCTCGAACCCGCTCGACTTGGACGCGTGCCAGAGGCCCGCGAGTTTGCGCGCCGCCCGATTGTTGACGGCGGCTTCGTGACTGTTCGTGACGAGCATGATGCTGCGCGCCTTGGGCGGCGCCGTGGCCGCAGCTTCGAACAGTTCGTGGGAGAGCAGCATCGCCTGCGCTAGCGCGTGGGTCGCGTAGCGCGGGTAGCCGTGCGCCGGCATCTGCTTTTCGCGCAGCACGGGATCCCACCAGTTGAAGACGTTGGGCAGGTACAACGCTGCCCGCGTCAAGTTCGCACCGAACCGGCTCGGAACGAACGCGATGCCGAGAAAGGGCGCGATCGGAACGGCGTGTTCGATCTCTTGCGTCTGCGCAGCCCAGGCCGCGAGCAGTCCGCCGAGCGAAAATCCCGCGACCGTCACGCGCTCGCCCAGGCCGCGCGCGGCTTCGAGAGCTGCGAGGGCGGTCGCTTTTAGATCGTCGGCGCGCATGGTCGCCTGCGCGTCGGACATCCGGTCGGCATAGCCGTGACGCGGAAGACGCGGTACGATCACGTTGTAACCGCGTTCGTGGAGGCCGCGCGCGATCTGCACGAACTGCATCGGACTCGCCGAGAGCCCGTGGAAGAGCACGGCCGAGCGCGCCGTTCGGGCGGCGTGGATAAGCGCGAGCGTACGCCCCGCTTCGCCCACTTGGTCGTGGTCGCGTTCGAGAATGCGCTCCAAAAGGCGCTGCGCGCCGGTAAAAACATCGCTCATATGTACTAAGAAGGGGCCCTCGAGGTTCGTCCTTAAGGAAGCGCCTCAAGTGTTCCTCGAACGTAGGCGTGCACGCCCCTGCGGTCGCCCTCCCGGCTAAACACACGCGGCGTAGGGAAAAATGATGGTGAACTCCGATACCGCTGCGAACCTGATCGCGCTTGAGGATGGCCGCGGCGCGCATAACTATAAGCCGCTCGACCTGGTCGTCGCGCGCGCCGAAGGCGTCTGGCTCTGGGATGTGGAGGGCAACCGCTACCTCGATTGCATCAGTGCGTACTCCGCCGTCAATCAAGGCCACCGGCATCCGCGCATCGACGCGGCCATGCGCGCGCAGGCCGACCTGGTCACGCTGACCTCGCGAGCCGTCCGCAACGACAAGCTGCCCGGCTTCCTCGAACGGCTGACCGACGCGTGCGGCTTCGAGATGGCGCTGCCGATGAACACCGGCGTCGAAGCGGTCGAGACCGCGATCAAACTCGCGCGCCGCTGGGGCTATCGCGTCAAGGGCATCCCGGCCGATCGCGCCGAGATCGTGGTCTTCTCCAATAACTTCCACGGCCGCACCACCAGCGTGATCGCGGCCAGTTCGCAGGACGAGTATAAACGCGACTTCGGTCCGTTCCCGCCCGGTTTCGTCACCATCCCGTACGGCGATGCGGACGCGCTCGAACGCGCGCTCACGTCCGACACGTGCGCGATCATGATCGAACCGATCCAGGGCGAAGGCGGCGTGATCGTCCCGCCCGAGGGCTACCTCAAGCGCGCCTGGGCGCTCTGCAAAGAGCACGAAGTGCTCTTCATGGC
>JALYSX010000390.1 GCA_030854585.1 Vulcanimicrobiota bacterium | reverse complement strand
GCAGCGGTGGAGGCCGCAACCCTATGATGGGCGAGCTCCTCGCGTGGTTCACGGGAAAAGACGCGAACCGGCGCAAGTATCCTCGCAAGCGGAAGCCCTATCGGGCGACCGTCTCGCTTGACGCTGGCCTCTCGCAGAAGCCTGCGATCGGTCTGGACGTCAGTGGCGGAGGGCTCTGCGTGCTCACCCAGGAGCCGGTCGGCAAGAACGAGTTCGAGGTACGCGCCACCATCGAGACCCGGGTCGTGCGGATCCGTGCGAAGGCGGTCTGGCGCTACGGCATGAAGTTCACCGGCATCTCGGCGGACGACTGGGACGCCGTCATCCGCTATACCACCGACAAGCCCGTCGCCGAGGACACCAACAAGGCCCAAGAAGAACTCGTGACCGTTCGCTTGACGCCGGACGACGCGAGCCGCCTGTTGCCGCAACACCTGCAGACCGTTCTGCTCAAACTCTTGGTCGAGCGCCGGCGCCTCGCGCCGTTGCAAGACTCGGTCACGCCGCTCGTGCAGTACTTCTACTCCGGCGTGATCCGGCCGATGGCAAACCATGCATCGTCTGACGATCCAATCCAGGGTCGCCGCTCCGAAGGCTCCGAACTCTTCGAGACGCGCTTTATCTTCGACGATAAGAGCGACTCGATCCAAATCCTCAAATAGATAGGAACGCTTTGAAGAAGACCGCGCTCATCACCGGCATCACCGGTCAAGACGGCTCGTACCTGGCCGAACTGCTCCTCGAGAAGGGCTACCGCGTCGTCGGCATGACCCGTCGCACGTCCACCGACGTGCACGAGCGCATCCAACATCTGGTCAACGATATCGAATTCGTCTCCGGCGATCTGCTCGATCAGACCTCGATGTCGAACATCGTCGCGCAAGCCCGTCCGCACGAAGTCTACAACCTAGCGGCACAGTCATTCGTCCCGGCGTCGTGGACGCAGCCCGTGTTGACCGGCGAGTTCACCGCGCTCGGCGTCACCCGCGCGCTCGAAGCCGTGCGCGCCGTCGATCCGGCGATCCGGTTCTATCAAGCATCGTCGTCCGAGATGTTCGGTAAGGTGCAGGCCATCCCGCAATCGGAAGACACGCCGTTCTATCCACGCAGCCCGTACGGCGTCGCGAAGCTATACGGACATTGGATCACCGTCAACTATCGCGAGTCCTACAACATGTATGCGGTGAGCGGAATCCTGTTTAATCATGAGTCGGTCCCCGGCACAACGCCGATTATCATCAAGCGTGGCAATCAAGTGAACGTTGTCCCGATCTCGGATATTGCGCACGTTCGCGAAAAGGGCGCGAACGTCCAGCGGTTCGATGTTGCTGACGACCTGAAGGTCTGGGACGGCGACCGCTTCGTACGCATTCTTGGTGCAACGGTCTATAAGCACCGCCCTGTCGTAGAAAACAAGGGAGTCCGGCGCGTTGAGGCGCGCTGCGGGAGCGTCACCCTGACGGCAGATCATGTGATGTTTCTCGAGGACGAGGAGCGCCCGTCGAAGGATGTCTGCGTCGGCGACAAGATGTTACGAGCGAAAATGCCGGAGACGCCATCGTTCTCTACATGCAGTCTCGAACTTGCGTGGCTACTCGGGGCCTTCATTGGAGACGGTTCGGCATATCGAAGCGAGGCGGGCCACGTCGGCGCAAAGTTCACGAACTCGAACGCACGCCTCCGCACGCAGTTTTCCGAAGTCTGGGAGCGGCAGACGATGGGCTTCACGACGTACTCCCGTACGACATCCGGCTTCGTCGCGGGTAAGGTCGTGGGGTCGCTCGCCCTCAACGGCGCCACGCACTTTGTGCAATGGTTGCGCGACGAATGCTATACGGCGAACGGCTACAAGCGCATCCCAAAGGTCGTCCTCAACGGAGACGACGCCGTCTGGCGTGCATTCTTAACCGGCTATAACAGCGCCGACGGCTTGAAGGCGGGCAATGGGAAATACGAGTTCAAGAACTTCAAGACGAACTCGGCCGTCCTTGCGATGGGCCTCTGGTGGATGGCCAAGAACGCTCTCGGTCAAGACCTCGTTCTCAACGTCGAGCAGGGGCCAGATGAGCGGCCGGGACCCTTCTACTCGATCAATCTGCGCTCGCCGAATCCTGCCGGGAACAAGGGCGCACATCTACGCCGCGACCTGCGTGAAGTGAAGCGAATCGTCGAGGATCCGCATTTCGACGGATGGCTTTACGACATCACGACGGAGACCGAGCGATTCCACGCCGGCGTCGGCGAACTGGTCATCCATAACTCGCCCCGTCGCGGCAAGGAGTTCGTGACGCGCAAGATCACCGATGGTGTTGCGCGGATCAAGCTCGGGTTGGCGACGGAGTTGCGGCTAGGGAATCTCGACGCGAAGCGCGATTGGGGCTTCGCCGGCGACTACGTGCGTGCGATGTGGCTTATGCTGCAGCAGAAGACTCCCGGCGATTTCGTGATTGCGACCGGGCGCACACACACCGTGCGCGACTTCGTACGGATCGCATTCGAGTCAGCGGGGCTCGGATCGTTCGAACCGTACGTCAAGATCGATCCGGCGTTCGTGCGGCCGGCGGAAGTCGATCTGCTGATCGGCGATCCTGCCAAAGCCAAGAGCGTGCTCGGCTGGGTGCCGGAAGTCTCGTTCGAAGATCTCGTCGAGACGATGGTGCGCGCCGATCTCGACGCGCTCGCGAAGCAAGACCGCTAGCGACATGCGCGCGCTCGTAACCGGGGCGAGTGGCTTCGTCGGGCGGCATCTTTGTGCGGCGCTCGGCGAAGCCGGCTGGGACGTCGTCGCGGCCGGGGCTTCGCACGAGAGCGAGACCTATCTGCCGGTCGACCTGCGCGACGAGCACACGTTACGCGCGGCGCTCGACATCGCACAGCCCGACGTCGTCTTCCATCTCGC
>JALYSX010000387.1 GCA_030854585.1 Vulcanimicrobiota bacterium | reverse complement strand
GCGTTCAACCTGGTGGGTTTTCAGACGCGCCTGACCTGGCCCGCGCAGAAGGAGGCATTCGGGAAACTTCCGGGTCTTGCGAATGCGGAGTGGCTGCGTCTTGGAGTGATGCACCGCAACACGTTCTTGGATTCGCCGCGTCTGCTCGATGCATCGCTCAAGTTACGTGGCCACGACGCGATCTGGTTCGCGGGACAGATCACCGGTGCCGAGGGCTACGTCGAAGCGGCAGCCTGCGGCATGATGACGGGCGTCCATGCGGCCCGCGCGATTCTCGGTCAACCGCCGGTCGAGTTCCCGCGCGAGACCGCCTTCGGCGCGGTGATCGCGCACCTGCAAAACACGACCACCCACGACTTCCAACCGGCCAACGTCACCTGGGCGCCGTTCCCGGATCTCGAGAAGAAGATCCGCGACAAGAAAGAGCGCCGCGGCCAGATGGCGGAGCGGGCGCTAGCGGCGCTGGAGCGATTCGTAAAAGAACTGCGCAGCTAGACCGGCTCGCCAAGACGGCTTCAGCACCGTCTTTCCCGGAACGCCGGTCGTGACCAGCAAGGCCGGCGCAACGTCCTACTTTGTCGGCGTCATACGCTACGCACCGGGTTACAAGATGCCGATCCCGATATCGACGCCCTGATCGGGGGAGGGCGCTTCCTGGCCGAGTCGTCAGAGGGGCTTCGCGACGGTGGGCCGAGAACGGTTCCGGCGTGAACGCTCGCACGATTCCGATCCATGCGGCGATGTTCTTGGCCGTCTGCGTCAACGCCAAGCGCTTCCAAGATAGCTTTGAAACCCTTGGGGCGGGGTCGGGGTAGAGGGGCTCGATGAGAATTCGATCGACGACGATTTTGGCGGTCCGGCGAAACGGTCAGCTTGCGATAGCGGGCGACGGCCAGGTGACGTTGGATAAGATCGTCATGAAGCACGGCGCCCGGAAAGTCCGCAAGATCGCGGGCGGCAAGGTGGTCGCCGGTTTTGCCGGCTCCGCCGCGGACGGGATCACCCTGCTCGAGAAGTTCGAGAAGAAGTACAACGAGTTCAAAGACCTGACGCGCGCCGCCGTCGAGCTGGCCAAGGACTGGCGTCAGGACCGGGCGCTCCGTCGCCTGGAAGCGCTACTGATCGTCGGGACGCCCGACCATCTCTTCGTGCTCTCCGGCACCGGCGACGTGATCGAGCCCGACGAGCCGATCGCCGCGATCGGGAGCGGCGGCGCCTACGCGCAAGCCGCAGCCGCCGCATTGCTGCGCAATACCGACCTCTCGGCCGAGGAGATCGCGCGCAAGGCGCTTGAGATCGCGGGCGAGATCTGCATCTATACCAACGCCGACATCGTTGTAGAGACGTTATCGTGAGCACGACGCAGACATTCGATCCGACCGACGTGGTCGGTCTGACCCCGCGGCAGATCGTCGCGGAGCTGGACAAGTATATCGTCGGCCAAGCCCAAGCCAAGCGCGCGGTCGCGATCGCGTTGCGCAATCGCTATCGCCGCTCCAAGGTCGAAGGCGAACTGCGCGACGAGATCACGCCCAAGAACATCCTGATGATCGGCCCGACCGGCGTCGGCAAGACGGAGATCGCGCGTCGACTCGCGGGTTTGGTCGGCGCGCCGTTCGTCAAAGTCGAAGCGACCAAGTACACCGAGGTCGGCTACGTCGGTCGCGACGTCGAGTCGATGGTCCGCGATCTGGTCGAACAGGCCGTCCGTATGGTCGGCGACGAGCGCCGCGCCGAAGTCAAAGATCTGGCCGCGCAACAAGCGATCGAGCGCATCGTCGACGCGCTCTACCCGGACACGCGCGCTCCCCAGCCGCAAGGTGGCGGCACCAACCCGCTTGCCGCTACGCTCGGTTCGATCTTCGGCAACAGCTACACGCCGCCGCCGGTGCAACCGACGCCCGCGGCGAGCGCGCCCACCGGCGACAAAGAGACGATTCGCGAGCAGGCTCGCGGGGAGATCGCGCGCGGCTTCTACGACGTGCGTCTGATCGAGATCGACGTCGAAGAGACGCCCAACATGCCGATCGGGATCATGGGCGGCGGCTTCGATCAAGGCGGTGGCGACATCGGCGAGATGCTCGGCGGAATTCTGCCCAAGAGGAAGAGCCGCAAGCGCGTCACCGTCGCGGAAGCGCGCCGGATATTCGAAGCGGACGAAGCCACCAAGCTGATCGACATGGACGCGGTCAAGCGCGAAGC
>JALYSX010000339.1 GCA_030854585.1 Vulcanimicrobiota bacterium | reverse complement strand
CGTCGGTTGCGAGGATATAGGTATGGTGGATCTGGCCGAGCACGCGCATCCGGTGCCCGGGCACCTCGTCGGCGTCGCCGTGCACGTGTTCGAAGAGCGACTGGACGTGTTCGAGGCTCGCGTCGATGCTCGAGGGGGCGAACGAGACGCCCGTTCCGCCGACGTCGTTCTCGAAGCGGACGGCGGCACGATCCCGAAGCGTCGTCGAGATGGCACGCTTGACCGCGTCGAAGATCTGCGTGGAATAGCGCAGCCGGACGTCGCTCTTGGTCGGGTGGACGTTCGGATCGACGTGATCCGGCGGGACATCGAGGAAGAGCACGCCGTACGGATGCCGGCCGATCATGGCGAAAGTCGAATAGCCCGCCGTCCACGCCCCGGCAAGAAGCGTGCTGCGCAACAAGCGTCCGTTGACGAACAGGATCTGCATGCGGCGGTCGCCCCGATCGTTGCCGGGCGATGAGATGAACCCGGAGAGCGTGCCGTTGAGTCCGGGTGCGTCCGCACCGAGCGGGATCAGTGCATCGGTAGCGGCCTTGCCGAAGACCATCGCGAGACGTTGCGTAACGTCGGGCGAGGCGGGGAACGTCCAGACGTCCTTGTTGTCGTGTCGCAGGACGAACGTCACGCTCGGGTAGGCCAGCGAGAACATCTCAAGCCAAGCCGAGATACGTCCGAACTCGGCGCTTGCCGTGCGTAGGTATTCGCGCCGGACCGGGACGTTTTCGAAGAGTCCTTCGGCGCGCACGCGCGTTCCAACGGGAGCGGCGGCCGGTTCGCGTTCGCCCGCTTCTTCCGCGTGAGTGCGGATGCGGGCGCCGATCTCGGCAATGGGTTGACGCGAGATCACTTCGACGCGCGCGACGGCGGCGATCGAAGCGAGCCCTTCGCCGCGGAAGCCGAGCGTGCCGATCGATTGCAGATCATCGGCGATAGAGAGCTTGCTCGTCGCGTGGCGCTTGACTGCGATCTCGAGTTCGTCGGGCGCGATGCCAGTGCCGTCGTCGATCACTTCGATCAGATCGAGGCCGCCGTTCTCGACGTTGACGTGCACCCGGGTCGCGCCGGCATCGATCGCGTTCTCGACCAATTCTTTCACGACCGAGAGCGGCCGCTCGACGACCTCGCCCGCCGCGATCTGCCCGATGGTGACCGGATCCAGCTGGTGGATCATTCCGCGTGTTGGAGGAACGAGAGTTGGCGCTCCGGTTGCACGGTCTTCTGGAGCGACTTGCGGAGGGGCACCGTCACTTCGAGGTCGGCTTTGCCGGCAAGGACGTCGGCGATCTCTTGGGCGCGCTCGATCACGCTCTCGGGGAGGCCGGCCATGCGCGCGACTTCGATGCCGAACGAGCGCGACGACGAGCCCGGTTGGACACGATGCGAGAAGACCGGTGCGCCACCGCGGGCCATGTTCTCGACCGCGGTGATGTGGTGGTTCGCGACCAGCGGCCAATGATCTGCGAGCGCGCACAGTTCGTGGAAGTGGGTCGCAAAGAGCGCCATCGGTGCCTCTTCGCCGAGTCCGAGCAAGAACTCGCAGATCGCCTGCGCGATCGAGAGGCCGTCGATGGTGCCGGTGCCGCGTCCGACTTCATCGATCAGCAGGAGCGAACGACGGGTCGCGCGGCGTAGGATGTTGGCAGCTTCGGCCATCTCCATATAGAAAGTCGATTGCCCGGAAGCCAGATCGTCGCCGGCACCGATGCGGGTGAAGATACGGTCGACCGCGCCGAGCGCCATCGAGCGGGCCGGCACGAACGAGCCGATCTGGGCCATGATCACGAGCAGACCGGCCTGACGCAGATACGTCGACTTGCCGCCCATGTTCGGGCCGGTCAATAAGATGAAACGGTGGGCATCGCTCTCGAGCGAGAGATCGTTCGGAACGAAGTTCGTGCGGAGGACCGCTTCCATCACCGGATGGCGTCCGTCCTTGATCTCGACGCGCGGGCGGTCGTCCACGACCGGGCGCACATAGCCGCGCTCGGCCGCGCACTGGGCGAGCGAGCAGAGGGCATCGATCTCGGCGAGGGCGTCGGCGGCCCGGAGCAACTCGTCGATGCGGACGGCGATCCGCGCGAGCAACTCGCCGTAGAGTTTTTCCTCAAGTCGCAACTGCCGCGATTGTGCGGTCGAGATCGCCAGTTCGAGCTCCTTGAGCTCGGGCGTGATGTAGCGCTCGCCGTTCGCGAGCGTCTGCTTGCGCACGTAGTCGGCCGGAACGCTACCGACGTACGCCTTGGTCACTTCGATCGCGTAGCCGAAGGCGCTCGCATACTTGACCTTGAGCGATTTGATCCCGGTCCGCTCGCGTTCGCGTTCTTCGAGTTCCGAGAGCTTGCCGCGCGCGTCGGTGCGCAGGGCGACACACCCCGCGAGGTCGTCGTCCGACTCGGGGCGGATCGCGCCGCCGTCGCTCAGGAGCGCGGGCGGCTCGTCGACCAGTACGCGTTGCAGATCCGCGAACATCTCGGCGAAGTCGCCGATCCGTTCGATGAAGCTCGAAAGCGCCGGCGGGGTCACCTGACGGAGCGGCTTGAGGATGTCGAGGGTGCGTCGGAGGGAGGCTAGATCGCGGGGGCCGGCGCGTGCGACCCGGACCTTCTGCGCGATCCGCTCGAGATCGAAGCAGCCACGCATCAGTTCGCGCATCGCGTCGCGCCGCGCGTGATCGTCGACCAGGATCTGCACGGCATCTTGACGCCCGGAGATCGCGACCGGATCGACCAGTGGCGCGGTCAACCAACGCGCGAGCATGCGCGAACCCATCGAGGTCGAGCATTCGTCGAGCGTCGCGAGCAAGGTCGCCTTGGGGTTCGCGCCTTGGGCCTTGGTCAGTTCGAGGTGCTTGCGCGTGCTCGGATCGAGCGCGAGGAACGTCTGGCGCCGATAGAATTCGGGCGGATTGAGAGCGCTTGCCTCACCCGCGACGCCGGTCCGTTTGACGAACGAGCCGAGCGCGTCGAGCGCACGATGCATCGCAAGCGACTCGTCCATCGCGAAACCGCCGACCGGACCGCGTTCGCGCGTCTCGACGAGCGAGATGCTGGTGGTCGCGAGGCGCGCGCCGATCGCTTCGATCGAACCGGCCAGCGTCGCACGGACGTCGGCCGGCAGATCGGCGACCACTTCGGTCGGACCGATACGCCCGAGCTCGGCGAGCAGTTCTTCGTGCGCCGATTCACCCCCGAGCGCGGTCACCGCACAATAGCCCGTCGAGACGTCCGCATGCGCGAGCGCGAAGCAGTCCCCGACCAACGCGACGGCCGCCAGATAGTTGTTCTGCTTGCCGTCGAGCAGATGATCTTCGATCAGCGTGCCGGGCGTGATCAAGCGCACGACGTCGCGACGCACCAGCTTGTTGGGCTGCGGCACTTCGAGCTGCTCGGCGAGCGCGACGATGAAGCGTTGCTGGACGAGACGCGCGAGGTAATTCGAGAGCGCGTGGTGTGGCACGCCCGCCATCGCGATGCGATGCCCACCGGCTTCTTTACTCGTCAGCGCGATCTGCACGGCCCGCGAGACCGTCTCGGCGTCCTCGCCGTACGCTTCATAGAAATCGCCGACGCGCGAGAGCAAGACCGCCTCCGGATGTTTGGCCTTCATCCCGAAGTACTGGTCGAGCATCGGCGAGAGCTTAACGGGGGCGTCAGACACTAGGCGACCATAATGCCGCGCGAGGGGCTCGCGCCCCTTGTGGATGGCGGGATAGGCTCAACCACGGCGATCGGCGAGGAGCACCGGTCGGGAAGGGTCGTTGTTGTCGACGACTAGATGCGCTCGCGCGCGCGGCTGGGCTTCAGCCAAGTAGAGCTTCTGGCCCGGGGCGTAGCGCGCCCAAAACCGGCGCTCCATCTCGGGCTGCGAGCTCGTGCCGCCACCGTCCCGCACCAACGAGCGCCGAAGCGTCTCGTCGAACCCGACATCCAGAAAAATACAGAGGTCCCAGACGCCGGCGAGCTCGAGCCGCTGACTGAATATTCCGTCGAAGAGCAGGATGCTATTTGCCGGGGCGATCGCCTGAACGG
>JALYSX010000336.1 GCA_030854585.1 Vulcanimicrobiota bacterium | reverse complement strand
CAGCTTCATATCGTTGGAGTACGGGCATTCGTCGTCCGGCTGACCGTGCATGTCGCGGCAGACGTTCGGCGAGATCCAGACGTACTGCGAGATCCTGCCCTTCTTCAGGTCGGTGTCGAGCTGGGTGAGCGGAACGTCGTGCTTGAGTCGGACCAGGTTCGTGCGGATGTCGTCATAGAGCACGAACGGATTGTGCCGCGCCACGTAGAGCGCCTTGTTCGGATCGGTCGGATAGTACGCACCCATGAAGCCGGAGTAGGGCATCGACTCCATGTAGGCCGTCCACGAGATGTGGGACGCCTCGAGTTGGTCGACGATGTTCGCGTGATCGAAGCGCTGCCCCGGATCGTCGCTGTTCGAGTACCAGTTGTTGCCCGACGTGATCGCGATGTAGTTCGGCAGGCTCGGGTGCGTGACGCCATGGTACGCGGCGGCATACGCGTATCGCTTCGCGAGCGCCGAGATGTGCGGCGCGGCCGCGTTTCCGATCACGCTCTGCTGACTGTGATTCTCGAGCATGATGATCACGATGTGATCGAACTTCGGCACCTTCGCCGCCGCCGGCGCGCAGAGCAGCGCGCACGCAACCACGACCGAAAGAACTATTCCAGACAGACGTTTCAAGACTATTCCATTCTCCGAGATTCGGCGACGGCGGCGGCGAATGCCGATTCGCCCTTGGTCAATTCGTGGTAGAGGGCGATGATCGACGCCTTCGCGGTGACGTCCAGACGCCACCAGGCCAGGGCCACCGCGTCGCCGGTCCTGATGCCGTACTTCGGCGCGAGCGCGTCCAGATACGGCCGTATCTCGTGCGCGGCGTAGACGCTCAGCACGTAGTCGTGGTCGCTCAGGAAGTTGACGAACGCCTCCATGGGCGGCAGATCGGCGAGCACGCTCTGCCCGCTCGCGTCGCGCTTGAGCAGACCAAACTCGAACGGATCGACACCGGCCAGCAACGCGGCGGCCGCGCACCAGGTCGCGACCTTCTTCTCGTCACCGAGCGAGGGCGCGGCGTGGGCCGAGAGCAGAACGGTCACGAAGCGCGCGTCGTGTCCGCGCACGATCGCTTCGGCGCCGGAGAGCACGTGATGGCCGCCGGTTTCGCCGATGTTCAGCTCCTTGAAGAACGTGCCGTCGTCCCGGTACTGAAAGACGACCGTCTTCATCACGTCGTGGAAGAGCGCTGCCAGGATGACGATGTCGCGATCGACCGCGCCGCGCTTGTTGAAATAGATGCCGTCGTAGGTGGCCGCGAACTGCTCGGCCATCCGGCCGTTGAACAGTTCGTGCACGAGCAGTCCGCCCGGATAGGCGTGGTGCGAATCGTCCGCCGAGCCCGGCGTGGACCAAAACGGCTGTACGAGGCCTGCCTGCTCCGTGCCGCGCGGAAAGATGCCTTCGACCGGGTCGTCGGCCTTCACGAATCCGCCGTGCGCCATCGCATCGCGGAGCGCGACCCGCGACTCGTGCGTCGGATAGCGCTTGGCGTAACGCGGTGCGGGATCGTGGAGCAGCCCGAGGCCCGCTTCGCGCATCTTCGCATCGCCGATCGATTTCGCGAGTGCCGCAATCGCGTGGAACTGCGCGCGCACGAACGGCGAACCATAGGCGATGTAGGCGGCGCGTTCGTTCGCGGGCGAGAGCCCTTGCGAGACGGCCGGCAATGCCGAGGTCCCCGCGATCTTCTGCATTCGCTCCAACGCACGAGCCGGCTCGGTGAAGAGTGGCAGCGCGGCAAGCGCACTCGCGCCCATGAATGCGGCTCGGGAAAAGCCCGATCCGGAGTCGCTAACGCACATGCGACGCGATTCGACGCGCAGGGGGCACGGCCTCGCGTCCGGGCCCGTAGAAACAGGGCAGTTTTACACCTAATTCTCTAGTCGCAATCACGGGAAGCCGCTCGACAATGCCGTCAAGACGCGCGCTGAGACCTACTTCTCTCGAAGCCCGTACCAACGGCCCATGCGCGCGGTCGGCGCGCGATGTATGCTCTCGGTATGCAATCCAAGATCATCGGTACCACTCTTCCCGTGCTCGAGGTCGGGCTCGAACCCGGCGACATGGTCGTTGCGGAGCCCGGCGAGTTCTCGTGGATGACGGCCAATATCGCGCTCAACACCACCACCATGACGGCGGGCGCAAAGGGTCTGCTCGGCGTGCTCGGGCGCGCGGTCTCGGGTGGCGGGATATTCATGACCGAGTACACGTCCACGTCCGGTAACGGCATGGTCGCTTTCGCCGCAAAGATCCCCGGG
This sequence comes from Vulcanimicrobiota bacterium, assembly GCA_030854585.1. Taxonomy (GTDB): domain Bacteria; phylum Vulcanimicrobiota; class Vulcanimicrobiia; order Vulcanimicrobiales; family Vulcanimicrobiaceae; genus JALYSX01. Next base: position 580 of record JALYSX010000336.1, on the reverse strand, counting down.
CAGATCGTCCAACTCGACGTCTCGCCCGGGCACGGCTACATGATCCACCGGCACGGCTTCCTGTGCGCGACCAAAGGCGTCGAACTCACGATGGGCTTTCAGAAACAATTGGGCGCCGGCATCTTCGGTGGTAACGGCTTCGTCCTTCAGCGTCTGGCCGGCACGTGTTCCGCGTGGGTCGAACTCGGCGGCGAGATCGTCACCTACGACCTGCAGCCGGGCGAGACGATCCAAGCCCATCCCGGCCACATCGGCATGTTCGAAGAGAGCGTCAACTTCGATATGACGATGATGAAGGGCATTCGCAACGCGCTCTTCGGCGGCGACGGTCTGTTCATCGCGCGCCTGACCGGACCGGGCAAGGTCTGGTTGCAGACGCTCACGTTGCCGAACCTCGCACACGCGATCGGCCCGTATCTCGGCTCCGACCGCGCCGTCCAAACGACCGAAGCCGGCGTCGCCGGCGCGATCGCCGGCGACGTCCTCAAGGGTCTGTTCGGCCGATAGCTACCAGGTCAGGTTGACGCCGGACGCTTTGAGCGGCGTGAGGTATTTGACGACGTAGGCGTTGTAGCGCGCC
>JALYSX010000333.1 GCA_030854585.1 Vulcanimicrobiota bacterium | reverse complement strand
GGCCAGGCCGCGACTTGCATCGGGAGCGCGACGAATCCGCTCAACAGTCCACCGTCGACGATCGCGAAATGCTCGCCCGCGGCGAGCGTGAAGGTCGAACCGCCGCCGAGCCCTCCGTTGACGGTCGCGGTCGCACCGGAGAACGTGACGCCGTAATCGAGCGCCGTGCCGGCGACGTTGACGTGGGAGGTATATGCGGTCGGCGAACTATCCGCGCCGAGCGAGAGCGTCGCCTTGGCGGTTCCGTCCATGCCCTGGAACGAGCCGGCCCCATCCTCGGTAATCGTGGTCGAACCGTCACGGTTGCGTGTGACGATGACGCTCGTCTTTCCGGACTGTTTTCCGGCGACGGAGGCGACGTAGGCGTAAGTACCGGCGGCTAGTGCGATCACGCGGGGGTTCCTTTCGCGACGCGGCGCGCGAGCGCGGCGAGCAGTCGATCGATCTCGTCGATCGTGTTGTAACCGTGAGGAGCGACCCGGATCCCGTTCGGCCGCCAGGTCGTCACGACGCCCTCGTCGTGCTGGATCCCGCGACCGAGCGCGACCGATTCGTGCCCCGGTATCGTAAACGTAACAATTCCGGAAGAGATTCCCTTGCCCCGCTTGCTTAGCACGCTTGCGCCCAAGCGTTGCAAGCCGTCGCAAAGATGGTCGGTCAGACCGATCACGTGCGCGGCGATCTTGGCGGGGCCGGCTTCTCGGATGACGCCGATCGACTCTGCGAGCGAAAGCGCGCCGATGAAGTTCGGCGTCCCGCCCTCGAAGCGCGAACCGGCATCCACGTAGCCCTGATCGTAGTTGAGAAAATCCCACATGTCGGTGGTCGATCGCCAGCCTGGCGCGGCCAACCGCAAGTGCGCGCGCAGTTCGGGGCGCATCCAGAGGAATCCGACGCCTTGAAGCGCGAGCAGCCATTTCGCGCCGCCCGCATAAGCCGCATCGAGACCGCATGCGGCGACGTCGAGCGGGAATCCACCGAGCGCCTGCATCACGTCGGCCACCAGCAGCGTGCCGTTCGCATGGGCGACTTCGCCCAGACCCGCGAGATCGTGCATGTAGCCGTCGTGGAAAGCGACCCACGAGACCGCGATCAGGCGCGTCTTGGGCGTGAGCGCGGCTCGCAGCGCGTCGGGCGTGAGCCGTCCGTTCGCCGTTTCGAACAGGCGCACGCCGACGCCGAGTTCGCGCAGCGCGAGCCACGGCACGGCGTTCGATGGGAATTCATCATCGCAGAGCAGCATCTCGTCGCCCGGCTGCCAGTCGAGCCCGGCCGCGATCGCGTTCGCGCCGTCACCGGTGTTGCGCAGGATCGCGACGTCCTCGCCTCGCGCGCCGATGTATCGCCCGACCGTCTCGCGATATACGGGCATCTCATTCTCGTACGGGAAGACCCCCATTACGCCGCCGTCCGCATGGGCGCGCACGAACGTATCGAGCGCGTTCTTGGTACGTTGCGGTAGCACGCCGACCGCCGCGTGATTGAGATACGCGTAGCGTTCGATGACCGCGAACTCGGAGCGGGGTAGCGGGGTGCTCAAGACTAGTTCGGGCCGATCATATCCTTCGTGTGCCACGCGATGTTATTCGCGCGGTCGCCGACGCGTTCGAGCGCGGCCAGCACGAACAGATAGCGCGTGCCGGCGCGGACCATCTCCGCGTCCTCTTGCATCTCTTGCTGGAGCAGCTTGATGCTCCGCTTGTAGAGCGCATCGACTTCGTCGTCGCGTTCGATCGTGATGTCGGCGAGTGCGTTGTCCCGCTCGGTGTAAGCGCGCATCGCGTCGAGCAACAGCGCGTGGGCGGCGCCGGCGATGCGGTCGACTTCGACCTTCTGCGGACGGAGCGGAACGTCGGCGAGCTTGATCGCGTTCTTGGCGATATCGACGGCGTAGTCGCCGACGCGTTCGAGATCGGTCGCGATCTCGAGCATGGCCGCGATCTCGCGGAGTTCGCCCGCCACCGGTTGCTGACGCCAGATCAACTCGATGCAAGCGGCCTCGATCTTGCGGCGCAGATCGTCGATGATGTCGTCGCCGGCGACGACGCGCGCACCCGCCGAGGAGTCGCGCCGGTCCAGCGCCTCGACCGAGACGCGGATCGAATCGGCGGCGAGCGCGCCAAGACGAACGACGTCCAGTCGCGTTGCTTCAAGCGCCTCGTGATACGCGGTGCGCACTGCCTGATCTTCCCCTTCCGGCCGGTATGGTCCGTAGAACTACGTGAAAGGTAGTATACCGTTAAGGGGGGTTCCTCGCAACGCAGAGAAAGGACCTGCGTTTTTCGGCATCTTAGGGAGAGGTTACTCGTGGCAGATATTCGGACCGTCGGCGTCTGTGGAGCCGGCCTGATGGGCAACGGCATCGCACAGACCTGTGCAGCCGCCGGCTTCAACGTGGTTTTGATGGAAGTCGCCGAGGCGCCACTGCAACGCGGCATGGCGTCGATCGGCAAGTCGCTCGACAAGTTCGTCGAGAAAGGTAAGCTCTCGCAGGCCGATCGCGACGCGACCTTCGGGCGCATCACGGCGACCACCGAGGTCCAGGACCTTAAAGAGTGCGACCTGATCATCGAGGCGATCGTCGAGAACGTCGCGATCAAGCTGAAGCTCTTCAAGGAACTCGACGAGATGCTCGCGCCGCACGCGATCATCTGCACCAACACCTCGAGCCTGTGCGTGATCGAACTGGCCGCTGGAACCAAGCGACCGGACAAGGTCGCCGGCCTGCACTTCTTCAACCCGGTCCCGCTCATGAAGCTGGTGGAAGTCGTCCGCACGATCGCGACCACCCAGGAGACGGTCGACCGCCTTTACGCTTTCGCCGAGAAGCTCGGCAAGGAACCGATCCTGGCGCAAGACACGCCCGGCTTCGTCGTCAATCGCCTGTTGATCCCGTATCTGCTCTACGCGATCCGCGTCTACGAAGGCGGCCTCGCGAGCAAAGAAGATATCGACAAAGGCATGAAGCTCGGCTGCGGATATCCGATGGGGCCGCTCGAGTTGCTGGACTTCGTCGGTCTCGACACGACCTATTTCATCGCCGAGATCATGTTCGCCGAGTTCAAGGATCCGATCATGGCGCCGCCGCCGCTGCTCAAGCGGATGGTACTGGCGGGCCGTCACGGCCGAAAGAGCGGCAAGGGCTTCTACGACTATGCTTAGCGGGAAGTTCGATACGATCACGGTCGAAGGCGACGGCACCGTCGCGACCATCACCCTCAACCGTCCGACGACGCTGAACGCACTGAACGCGCAAGTACTCGGCGAACTCGCGATCGCGCTCGCGGCGCTCGACGACAACCCCGATATCCGGGCGATCATCATCACCGGCTCGGGCGCCAAGGCGTTCGCCGCCGGTGCCGACATCGCCGAACTGAACGCGCTCGAGAACGCCGTCGACGGCGCGGAGAAAGCCCGCACCGGTCAGGCGGTCACGCTCCAGATCGAACGGATGCGCACGCCCGTCATCATGGCGGTCAACGGCTTCGCGCTCGGCGGCGGCTGCGAACTCGCGATGGCCGGTGACATCCGGATCGCGAGCGAGAACGCCAAGTTTGGCCAGCCCGAAGTCAACCTCGGCCTGATCCCCGGCTACGGCGGATCGCAACGCACGACGCGCCTGGTCGGTAAGGGCATGGCGATGTATCTCT
>JALYSX010000328.1 GCA_030854585.1 Vulcanimicrobiota bacterium | reverse complement strand
CGGTAAGGAGATCCGCAAGCAGATCTACGTCCCGGGGAAACTGCTCAACATCGTCGTCTAAGGAGCGCGCGTGAAAGTTCTCGTCGCCGGCGGCGGCCCCGCCGGCATGATGCTCGGCTACCTCCTGGCACGCGCCGGCATCCCGGTCACCGTGCTCGAGAAGCATGCCGACTTCTTGCGCGACTTCCGCGGCGACACGATCCATCCGTCGACGTTGCAGTTGATGTACGAACTCGGAATCCTCGGCGATTTTCTCGCCTTGCCGCACAACGAGATTCGTCAACTCCGGGGACGGATCGGCGAGAGCGAGATCACGCTCGCCGATTTCACCCATCTGCCCACCCACACGCACTTCATGGCCTTGATGCCGCAGTGGGACTTCCTGAACTTCCTCGCCGAGAAGGCGACAACGTTCCCGGCATTCACGCTGCGCACGAAGGTCGAAGCGACCGGGTTACTGCGGGATGGCGAGAAGGTCGTCGGCGTACGCGCCAAATCGGAACAGGGCGACGAGGAGCTCTACGCCGATCTCGTCGTCGGGTGCGACGGACGCAAGTCTACGATTCGGGCCGCCGCCGGACTGCCGACCGAAGATCTGGGCGCGCCAATGGATGTGATCTGGCTGCGGGTCTCCAAGTCGCCTGACGATCCTTCGCAGACGTTCGGCAACATCGAGAACGGGCGCATCCTGGTGACGCTGAATCGTTCGACCTACTGGCAGGTCGCCTACGTGATCCCGAAAGACGAGTTCCCGCAGATCCAGGCCGCCGGCATCGAGGCATTTCGCAAGAACGTCGGCGAGACCGCGCCGTACCTGGCCGACCGCATGGTCGAGATCACCGACTGGAGCCAGGTGAGCCTACTGACCGTCCGCGTCGATCGCCTGACGAAATGGTATCCACCGGGACTGCTCTGCATCGGAGACGCCGCACATGCGATGTCGCCGATCGGCGGCGTCGGCATCAACCTCGCGATCCAGGACGCGGTCGCGACGGCGAATCTGCTCTATCCGGCGCTCCGCGACGGAGCGCTGACGACGAACGATCTCGCAAAGGTGCAAGCCCGCCGGACGTTCCCGACCAAGTTCACCCAACGCGCGCAAGTGCTAATCCAGAACAACATCATCAAGCGCGTCCTCGGCGGCAGCACGGTCGCAAAAGCGCCGGCGTTCCTCCGCATGATCGACCGCTTTCCGGTCCTGCAACGCATACCCGCCCGCATCGTCGGCCTCGGCGTTCGCCCGGAGCACGTGCAGACCCCGGCCGTCGCGCAGCCGCGCGCTAGTTCGTGACGGCGAGGGCCTTCGCGAAGTAGTCGTAGGTCTCGCGCATGCCGTCGAGTAGCGACGTGGTCGCGCTCCAGCCGAGCTCCTTCTTCGCGAGGGACGAGTCGAACTCGGCATCGCGGGCGTCGCCCGCGCGTTTGGGTGCGTGCGTGACGGGCGCTTCGAAGCCGCTGATCTCGACCAGCGCGCGGTAGATCTCGTTGACGCTCGTGCGCTTGCCGGTACCGATCGCGTAGCGTCCGCCGCCGCCCGTTTCGAGAGCCATCAGATTGAGCTGCGCGATGTCCTTGACGAAGACGTAGTCGCGGGTCTGCTCGCCGTCCGAATCGATCCGGACGTCCTGCTTCTGCAAGAACTTCGCGCAGAAGATCGCGATCACGCCGGCTTCGCCGTTCGGATCCTGGCGCGGACCGTAAACATTTCCGTAGCGTAGCGCGGTATAGTCCAGGCCGCACTCGGCGCGGTAAAACTTCAGATAGTGCTCGGCGACCATCTTGGTGATGCCGTACGGCGATGTCGGGTTCTGCGGCGTCGCTTCGTTCGCGGGTAGATGCTCGAGATCGCCATAGGTCGCGCCGCTCGAGGCGAAGATGATCTTTTTCACATCGTGCTTGACCGCGTTGTCGAGAACGTTGAGCAAGCCCTTGATGTTGACGTCGGCGTCGTACTGCGGATCGCGCGACGAGATGGCGACCGAATGCTGCGCGGCATGGTGGCTGACGATCTCGGGTTTGAACTCTTGGAAGATGCGCCTGACGTTCTCGTCGCGAACGTCCATATGCACGAACGACGCGCGTTCGGGCACGTTCTGACGCCGGCCGCCGCCGTGCTCCCAGAGCGAATCGAGCACGAGCACGTCGTGTCCCGCCGCGACATACGCGTCGGTAATATGGGAGCCGATAAAGCCGGCACCCCCGGTAA
>JALYSX010000304.1 GCA_030854585.1 Vulcanimicrobiota bacterium | reverse complement strand
CTGAGGGCCATAGTAGCCCCTATCCGCTCGGCGACTACCCAGCGCAGTCGAAACCGTATACGTTCGCCCGCATGCCGGCCGCGATGGTCGACCCGAGCGCGCTCGCCAATGCGAACATGGTCGTGCTCAACGGCATCTGCGACTCGTCGCACTACCTCGCGCCCGCGCAGGGCAAGATGCTCGTCGACTACGTCTTCGCCGGCCACAAGCTTGCGATCTACAACGCCGACATGTGCGGCGAAGTCACCGCGTACGACTTCCTTCCGTACCAGTTCGTCACGTCGAACCCGGGCGCGTCGGGTGCGCACGGCGATCGCTTGATCGAAGTCGAGTCGGACGATCTCGGCTCGCTCGACAAGACCGACACGAAACGCTTCCTCGACGCGCCGGCCTACGCCGCCAACGAGAGCAATCAGATCGGCGATGCCAATACGGTGACGACCAAGGACGAACACTGGTGCGGTCACCTGTTCGGAACGAACGCGAAGAAGGTCAACGGCTTCATGCAGATGTATGCGCCCTACGGCAAAGGCGCCTTCATCTTCGGCGGCTTCGATGAGGACGACAACGGCGTGCCGTCGTATGAGCGCATGCGCGATCTCGAGTTCGGCCTGACGCTGCCGGCGGATCTTCCGTGCAGCGTCAAGGTCGACATGTCGTTCGTGCTCGAGCCCGACCGCGAGGCCACCTTCGTCGCCGGCAAGGCCGCGACCGCACCGTTCGCGATGGAAGTGCTCGCCAACCAGGGCTGGAAAGGGCACGTGAACGTGACCACCGCGGGCCAGTTCGGCGCCACTGTGACGCCGTCGTCTTTCGATATGGACGGCGGCACGCAGGCGCTCGCGCTCTCCGTCGCGATTCCCGCGACGACCAAGCCCGGTACGTACGCGGTGACCGTCACCGGTACCGACGGAGCGGGCAAGACCTCGCAAGCCGTCATCCAGTTCAACGGCGAAGCGCCGCTCAAGAAGATCCCCAAGAAGCAGAAACGCATCCGCCTCTATGGTATCCACTTCGACTACAATAGCGCGAAGATCCAGCCGCGCTCGGAGCCCGTGATCAAAGAGATCGCGGATCTGATGAAGGGTGATAAGACTTTGCGCTTCCAGGTCGAGGGGCACACCGACTCCGACGGCGGCGCGCCGTACAACATGAAACTCTCACAAGCGCGCGCGCAATCGGTCGTGACGGATCTGATCCATCACTATCACATCGCGGCGTCGCGCCTCGTACCCAAAGGATTCGGCCTGACGAAACCCGTCGCGTCGAACGACACCGCCGGCGGCAAAGCGCTCAATCGCCGCGTCGAACTACTCCGCCTGTAAAGAAAGCACGCCACATAGATGAAACGCTTACGCACGCTCGCGGTCCTGGCCGTCATCGTCCTGGCCGCGATCGCCGGCGGTTGGTGGTTCCTCGCGCATCGTTCCAGCGAACCGTCCATCGCCGAACAGTTCCCGTCGGTCGCGGGCCCGTGTCCGGACAACACCAACGACCTCGCCGGCATCGAAGGCTGGGCACCGGGCGCTGGCAAGGCCGCGAAGATGGGCGAGAACGGCAATGCGAACGTGGGCGGTTTCGGCGCAGCGATGGGTGGCAGTGCCACCACGCCGCAACCCGAATCGACCGGCTGCCGCACGCTCGCGCCGCAAGCGGTCGCGTATTTCGCGAACGTCGATAAGCTTCGGCAGGCGATCCCTGACGACGGCGACCCGACCGCGATCGGCGCGACGTTGAAGGATGCAGACGCGGTCTTCGCTTTCGTCCGCGACCGGATCCATACCGAAGCCTACCCGGGCACGATGCGCGGACAGCTCGGTGCGCTCGCAAGCCACGGCGGTTCCTCGGCGGACAAAGCGCTGGTGCTCGGCGGACTCCTCGCGACCAAGAGCGTCCCGGCACGCTACGTCCACACCCGGCTGACCGACGCCGACGCGGCGCGCGTTCTAGCCGCCGTCCTGGCGCCCGCGAGCCCGACGACGGACCCGAACGTCGCACTTGCGGATAAGCTCGCGACCGAGTTCAAGATCGATCTCACCGCAGCCCGGACCACCTTCAACAACGCCCGTGCCGTCGTGCAGAAACAGACCGACGAACAGATCGTGGCCGCGCAAACGCCGGTCGCGCAACTCGCAAAACAGCTGGCAGACGCCAACCGACCGCTCTCGCATGTGGACTCGCTGCGGAGCACGCTGCTGGCCGACGTACGTGATCACTGGTGGGTTCAGGCGAACATCAACGGCGCGTGGATCGATCTCGATCCGACGCTTCCGGACGCACGATCGGGCTCACACGTCGGCGGCGCTGCCTCGGACCCGCCGGTGACGTCGATGCCGGACGAGCTCGATTCGACCGTCACCGTCCGCCTGATCTCGCAGACGCTCGATGTCACCGGTCTGCACGATGCGACCGTGCTCGAGAGCACGGCGAAGGCCCAAGACCTCTACGACTACCCAATCTCGATCGGCCTCGGCGTACGCACGAACGGTGAGTTCGATCCATCGAAAGCGACCGAGTTCGTCCCGTCCATTCAGGACAAAACAGGCGACCCGATCGTCCCCGATCCGAGCGGCGCGCCGCGCCTAGCGACGTTGCGCCTGCAGATCGTCACGAGCGTTCCTGGGGCACCGGTCACGACCGCGACGCGCGTCCTCGTGGATCGTCGCGCGACCGACGGGAAGAGCCTCGACCGGTCCTGGAC
>JALYSX010000291.1 GCA_030854585.1 Vulcanimicrobiota bacterium | reverse complement strand
TCGCGCTCGTCGGCCCCAACGGCGCCGGCAAGTCGTCGCTGCTGCGGCAGCTCGCCGGAATCGACGAACTGCACGACGGCACGATCGTGCGGGCTCGCGAGACGCGCTTCGGCTATCTGGCGCAGGGTGTGGCCGACGAGACGCGCTCGAACCTGAACGAACTCGTCGCCGCGGCCCTGGCCAAGGTTCCGGATGCGGACTGGGCGTTTTCGAACAAGCGCCTGCGCGCACTGCTAGACGGCTTCGGTTTTGGTGCGGACGAATACGAACGCCCACTTCGCGAGTTCTCGGGTGGCCAGCGCTCCAAAGCGGCGCTCGCGCATCTGTTGATCGACGATCCGGAGTACCTGATCCTCGACGAGCCGACCAACCACTTGGATATCGAGACGGTGCGCTGGCTCGAAGACTACATCGCCGCCGATAAGCGCGCCTACGTGATCGTCTCGCACGACCGCTATTTCCTCGATAAGGTCGGGACGCGCGTCTGGGAGATGGATCGCGGCTCGCTCTATACCTACGCGGCCGCCCGGCCGGCGTACCATAAGTACGTCGAACAGCGCGAGACACGCCTAGCCGCCGAGCGTGAGGCCTACGACCTCTTCGTGGCCGAGCGTGACAAGCGCAAGGCCTCGATCGCCGGCTTGCGCACGACGCTGACGTCGAGCAACTACAGCCGGGTCAAGAGTCGAGAGAAGCAGCTGGAACGGGTCGAGCGGGAGATGTCCGCACCGCCTCCGGCGCCCGAAGTTCGCGCGATCGGTGTGCGTCTGCAGAGCTCGCGTCGCGCCACCCGAGGCTTCGCTTTCGAAGTCAAGAGCATCGCCAAGACCTACAACCGTCCGCTCTTCCATGACGTCACGTTCGATCTGCAACAAGGCGCACGACTCGCGATCGTCGGCCCGAACGGTGCCGGCAAGTCGACGCTGCTCCGCATCCTTGCCGAGGAGATGATCGCAGACGTAGGCGAGGTCCGCTACAACCCCGCCGCGAGGTTCGCCTACTTCACGCAGAACGCGCACGAGCAACTGGACGTCACCGCCTCGGCCGTCGACGCCGTCACCAGCGGCACGACCGCGAGCGAAGAAGAAGCGCGCAATCTGCTCGGCCGGATGCGCATCTCGGGCGAAGCTGCCGACAAAGCGGTCAGCGCGTTCTCCGGCGGCGAACGCCGGCGTATCATGCTCGCGCGCTTGATGGCGCGCAAGTGCGACGTCCTGCTCCTCGACGAGCCGACCAACGATCTGGATATCGCGAGCCGCGAGGCCCTCGAAGACGTGCTCTCGTCCTACGAGGGCGCGCTCGTGATCGTCTCGCACGATCGCTATCTGCTCGACGCGCTCAGCGATCGGGTCCTCTGGATCGACGACGGGCATTGGGGCATCGTCGAAGGCGGCTACGAAGGCTACGAAAAGGCCCAGCACAAACGTGGCCTCGCGACCGCCGCTAGCGCATCCGCCGCGGCGGGAACGTCCAAGCTGGTGCGCGACACACGCCTCACGCCGCTCAAGGTCCGCTCGAAGCTCCAGACGATCGTCAAACGTATCGAGCGCGAGATCGAGAAGATCGACGCGCGCAAAGTCGAGATCGACGAGCTCTTCGCGGACATCGCGACCTACAACGATCGCACGAAGGTCAAATCGCTCGAGGCCGAACGCGAAGAACTCGCAAAACGCTCGGCCGAACAGCTGGACGCTTGGGAGACTGCTTCGGCCGAACTCGAAGCGCTCGAGGTCTAGGGGCTCTTAGCGCGTGTAGCCCTTGGTCAGACGCCGAACGAGACGATGTCGTTCTCGTCGCGATAGCTCGTCCACCAACGCTCGCCGTCGTGGGTGAGTCCGCGCGCGAGGTCGTCGAGCGGCGCGAGGTCGGTTACGACGACCTCGGTTCCGCTAAGGTCGATGGCCGCCAGATGGAGGTTCTCGAACTCTTCGTCGCCCGCGATGCCGTACAGCTTGCCGCCAGCAAAGCCGATCCCGGCGATACGCACGGGAAGCGGATACTCAACTACGATCGCACCCCCAGCATCGAGCGTGACGATCTGTCGTTTGCCCATCTGAAGAAGATGGAGCGTGGTGCCGTCGGAAGCCAGGTGCGACCCGCTCAGGTCCGGGAGCGCGATCTTGCTCTCGAGATCGAAGCCCTTTCCGGGCACGAGCGTGTAGAGGTAGCGGTCGTCGTCGCCGACCGCGACGACCACGCGGATGGTTCCGTCGAGAACGGCCATGCCGTAGGGTCTGCCCGGGGCCGCGAACTCGGCACGCTTCTCCCAGGAGGTCGCATCGATCCCATAGATCGAGTCCGTATCCCAGCAGCCTGCATAGATCGCATCGCCGAGCGCGGCGAGCGGTTGCGGATGGCCTGCTGGCGAGGGGTGACGTTGAAGGTCGGTGACGCTTTGCATATCCGCGAGGATTCACGAAGGGGGCAGAAGGTTGCAGCCATTGACAGACGCGTCCGGGCTGGTCGGCTGCATGCCGGTGGTCGGAGCGTACGGGTACCGCGCGGACTTTCAGAAACCGAAGCAGCCGAGCCATCGCCGGCGTTCATCCTGGAGTCATGTCCAACGGGTAGACTCGGTCAATGGTTGG
>JALYSX010000283.1 GCA_030854585.1 Vulcanimicrobiota bacterium | reverse complement strand
GAGTTGGCGCGCGGTCGCGGTTCTCTCGTGGGCAGGCATGCGCGGCATCGTCTCGCTGGCCGCGGCGCTTGCGATTCCGATGGTCGGTGCGGGCGGTGCGGATCTCGGCGAAGCGCGCAACGAGATCCTGTTCGTCACGTTCTGCGTGATCTTCGCGACCTTGATCGTGCAAGGGTTCACGCTCGCGCCGATGATCCGCTACCTCGGCGTGGCCGAGAGCAGCTCGCGCGAGAAGGCCGAGACCGAGGTCCGTATCGGCGCGCTCGAAGCCGGCATCGAAGAGCTGCACGCACAAGAGCGAAACTTCGATTCGGCGTTGGAGTGGGAGACGGTCGGGCGTCTGCTGAGTGAGTACGGCCAGCGCATCGAACATCTGCGCGGGCATCTCACCGCCGAAGACGGCGAAGAAGAGCCGGTCGAGAACACGATCGACCATCGCTTACAAAAAGCGGCGCTCGAAGCCGAGCGCCGCAAGATCAAGGAGCTGCGCGCCGCCGGGAAGATCCCGGACGACGTCTTCCGCAACATCCAGTACGATCTGGATCTCGCGGACGTCCGCCTTACGTAGCGGCGGGAGTGGGCGTCGCGGTCGCGGCCGGTTTTGCCGGCAGCGGCGTCGGCCCGACTTGAGCAGATGGAGTGATCTTGATGTAATCGGCCGAGACCGTCTTGTCCTTACGGACGAGGATGTCTTCGGTGCCGGCAGCGTAGCCGGGCGAGCGCGCGGTCACCGTCTGCGTGCCGGTCGGGATGCCGGTCAGGGTGAAGGCGCCCTGCGGATCGGCGTAGGCCGTATAGATCGACCCGACCGAGACCAACGCTCCGCCCACCGGCCGGTTGGTGTACGAGTCGATGACGCGACCGGTGATGGAGCCGTAGTCCTGTACGCCGACCGGGCTCCCGTTGCACCCGCCGCCGTTCGCGCCCAAGCCGAGCAACAAGACCAGTCCAAGAATGCCGAAACGCAGTTTCATGATGTAAGAGTACCATCGGAGATGGCTGAACGCCTGTGACCGAGCCTCGGAAGGGCTCTCCTTGCGGCGCTCGTGAGTGAGCGTGAATCCCCAGGTAATTCGGCCCGTCCGCCGTATCCATCGACGGTCTATGACCCCCTATCTTCCCGTAGCGATCTTTTTTCTCGTCGCCATGGGCTTTGCATCGCTGTTCACGTTCTTGCCGGGCCTGCTCGGCAAAGCCAAGCCGAACCCGCAAAAACAAGAGGCATACGAGTGCGGCGTCGAGCCGACCTCCGCCGTCGCCGGGCGCTTTCCGGTGCGCTTCTACATCATCGCGATGCTCTTCGTGGTCTTCGATGTCGAGGCCGCGTCGTTCTATCCGTGGGCCGTCATGATGCATCAGCTGCGCGTCTTCGGGTTGATCGAGATGGTCATCTTCGTGATCGTGTTGGCCGTCGGTTACGCCTATGTATGGAAGAAGGGTGGCTTCGCGTGGAGGTAAGTCCCGGACATTTTCTGCTCGCGCGGCTCGACGATGTCGCGCGCTGGGCCCAGGCCTCCTCGGTCTGGCCGTTGACGATGGGCTTGGCCTGTTGCGCGATCGAGATGATGACGGTCACCTCGGCCGAGTACGACATCGCGCGTCTCGGCTCCGAAGTCTTCCGCGCCTCGCCGCGTCAGGCGGATCTGATGATCGTCTCCGGCCGGGTCGCCCAGAAGATGGCGCCGGTCGTGAAACGTCTCTACGATCAGATGGCCGACCCGAAGTGGGTGATTTCGATGGGCGCGTGCGCGAGCAGCGGCGGCGTCTTCGACAACTATGCGATCGTCCAAGGCGTCGATACGATCGTGCCGGTGGACGTCTACGTTCCCGGTTGTCCGCCGACGCCGGACGGATTGCTCTACGCCGTCAACCTGATCCAGCAGCAGATCCGCGAAGGCGGCCGCGGCGGCATTTTGGCGCGCGCGTAACTCTTCCACGCACGAGGCGAACACGTAAACGATGCCCAGCACCCAAACTCCGCCGATCGCCGGTCTCGCGACCGACCCGACGAGCCTGCGCCCCAACATCGCCGACGCGACCATCGAACGCGTCGACGCGAGCGGCGTTCGCGCGCGCCTCGAAGCTCTCAAGGCCGAGGGCTACACGATGCTGCTCGATCTCGGCGCGGTCGACTACCCGGAACGCACGCCCCGCTTCGACGTCGTCTATCATCTGCTGAAGCTGCCGGTCGGTGCGACCAGCGTCGCGGCCGCCGGAGCGCCGCAGCGTTTTCGCCTGCTGTGCGGCGTCGACGGCGAAAAGCCCGTCGTGCCGACCGTGACCGATCTGTGGAAGTCCGCGGATTGGGCGGAGCGCGAAGTCTTCGACCTGTTCGGCATCGCGTTCGACGGTCACCCGGACCTGCGCCGCATCCAGATGCCGCACGACTGGGAAGGCTACCCGCTGCGTAAGGATTACCCGCTCCGCGGCCCCGCGCGCGAGCGCGCGCCGCGTCCGGCGTTCGCGTCGAAGTCGAACGTCCAAGCCGGCGCGCCGCCATCCGGCAAGACGCTCGAAGCGTTGCAAGAGCAAGTCAAGAAGGCTCGTGGACAGTGAGTCTTTCGTCGACGCCGCTTACGCCGGAGATCGTCTCGCGCGAAGGCAACGCGATGGTCCTCTCGATGGGTCCGCAGCATCCTTCGACGCACGGCGTGCTGCAGATCATGCTCGAGATCGAGGGCGAGACCGTGCTCAAGGCCGAGCCCGAGATCGGCTATCTGCACACTGGCATCGAGAAGAGTGCCGAGAACCTGTTCTGGTCGCAGGCCCAGACCGTGATCGAGCGGATGGATTACCTTGCGCCTTCGAGCAACGCGCTCTGCTATGTGCTGGCGGTCGAACAACTCCTCGGCATCACCGACAAGATCCCGGAGCGCGCCTCGCAGATCCGCGTGCTCCAGGCCGAACTGACGCGCATCGCCTCGCATTGCGTCTGGCTCGGCACGAGTTGCATCGATCTCGGCGCGATCTCGATCTTTTTCTATTGCTTCGACGTGCGCGAGAACATCCTCGACCTGCAAGAAGCGGCCGGCGGCGCGCGCATGCATCCCAACTACATGCGCGTCGGCGGCGTTAACGGCGACCTGCCCGAAGGCTATCTTGCCAAGCTCGACGCGTTGATCGCGAAGTTCCCGGGGCGCATGAAAGATCTGCGCGATCTGCTGCAGGCCAACCCGATCTTCCAGGACCGCACGATCGACGTCGGCTACCTCTCGCGCGAAGATGCGCTCCAATGGAACGTGACCGGCCCGGCGTTGCGCGGTAGCGGCATCGCCTACGATATACGTAAGGCGTTTCCGTACTGCGGCTACGAACAGTACGAGTTCGACGTCCCGACCCGCACCGAGGGCGACGCCTATGCGCGCTTCCTGGTCCGGCTCGACGAGATGGATCAAGCCATGCGCATCATCGAACAGGCCCGCGAGAAGCTGAAGACGCCGGGGCCGGTGATGATCGA
>JALYSX010000280.1 GCA_030854585.1 Vulcanimicrobiota bacterium | reverse complement strand
TCGGGAACGATCTTGTAGATCACCCGCTTCAGCTTCGGAGCGCCGCCCCAGTACCGCGGGAACGCGTCCATCACGACCTCATCGCCGCGCGCCCACTTCACGTATCGGAACGGCCCGAGTCCGATCGGCAGCGCGTTGTAGGCATCGTGATTGACGTCTCTCCCGGCGAGCAGATGCTCCGGCAGGATCGCCGGATTCCCGACCGGCGTGAAGAACCGGTTCAAGAACGCCGCATAGGGATGCTTCAGGCGGAAGATCGCGGTGTACGGATCCGGCGTGTCCACGTGCGCGATCTCGTCCCAGCCTTCGCGCGTGAGCACGTTCGTCTTCGGATCGAGAATGGTCGCGACCGTGAATTTCACGTCGGCAGCCGTGAACGGCTTCCCGTCCTGCCAGAGCACGCCGCGCCGGAGCTTGAAGGTGAGCGACTTCCCATCGGCCGAGATCAGCCGGTTCTCCCGAGTCGGAACCACCAGACACAATGATGGCTTCGGATCTCCCTTCGCATCGAAGACGAAGAAGTATCCCATCGTGAACGCCGAGAGATCGTTCACCACCGTCTGCGTCGAGAGCAGCGGATTCAGATTATCGATATCCTCCGCATCCGACCACCGAAACGTGCCCGCTTCTGCGCTCGCGGCTCCGCCTCCGGAGACCGGGGCACGCGAACACCCGCCGAGCAAGGCGATGGCCAACCCAATCGCGACCGCTCGTGCGAGCATTCTCGCCTAGATATCCACGTTCATCATGTCGTCGAACGCGCTGAACGCGCCCGGCTCGTAGCCGGTCATCTTCTTGCTGAACGAATAGCCGTCCTCGAGAAGGTACAGGTTGATCGTCGGCGCGTCGGCTACGATCTGCCTGATTTCCTCGAGCAGCAGCTTCTTGTGTACCTGCGGATCGTAGCTGTTCTTGAACTGCTCCATCCACGCATCTACCTGCTTGTTGCAGTAGCGGACGTTATCCTGACCGTTCGGCGGGATCTGCTTGCACTCGAAGAGGTTCGAGATATCCCCGGTCGGATCGGTGCCCCACGAGAATATCGTCATATCGTACTTTCCGCCGTACACGATCCCACCACTTTGGAAGGTGTCGAAGAACGTCGCCGGGGCGAACTTGCGAGTGTTGATCTCGACGCCGACGGCCTTCAACTGCGCTCGCATGAACTCGACGCGCGCGTCCGCATCGGCCGCGCCGGTGTAGTACGGGAAGTCGAGCGAGAGCCGCTTGCCGTCCTTGACGCGGATGCCGTCGGCGCCGACTTTCCAGCCGGCCGCATCGAGCAACGCCCGCGCTTTGGCCGGATCGTACGGGATCAGCGGAACTTCGGCGACCATCGGCGCGATCGGATTGACGGTCGAGGTCGGCGACTCTTCGAGCGTGCCGAAACCGTGCCCGATCTTCTCCAACATCGCCGCCCGGTCGATCGCGTAGCGGATGGCCTGGCGAACCCGCGAGTCGCTCACGAGCGGCCGCTGCACGTTGAAATCCAGATGCGCGTAATAGGACGAGGGCACCAGCAGGGTCGTCAACGTCCCGATGCCCTGCATCTGTTTGATGAACGCGGAGGGCACCTGCGGCCAGATATCGACGTCGCCGGTCTGCATCGCGGTTGCGAGCGTATTGCGATCCGGAATCAACTTGTAGGTGATCCGTTTGAGCTTCGGCATCCCGCGCCAGTAGTACGGATTCGCCTCCATCTCGACCGAGTCGCCGCGTTTCCAGGCGGTCACGCGAAAGGGGCCGATGCCGACCGGTTTTGCATTGTAGGCGGCGTGATTGATGTTCGGAAGATCGCCGAGCAGGTGCTTCGGCAAGATGCACGGATTCGCACCGGCCGTTCCGAAGAAGTTCGGCAAGTACGCCGCGTACGGTTTCTTGAGATGATAGACGACCGTGAACTTGTCAGGCTCGTCGATCTTGGTGATCAGATCCCAGCCGTCGCGACCGACCACATTGTTCGCAGGGTTCAACACGGCGCGGGTCGAGAAGACGACGTCGTCGGCGTCGAACGGGGCGCCGTCCGACCACTTCACGCCGCGGCGCAGATGCCAGGTGATCGTCTTGCCGTCGGCGCTGATCCCTCCGTTCTGAAGCGTCGGGATGATCGTGAGCAGTTCGGGGATCGGCTCTCCGGCCTTGTTGTAGCGTGCGAAGTACGCCAT
>JALYSX010000274.1 GCA_030854585.1 Vulcanimicrobiota bacterium | reverse complement strand
TACAATCTCGGGGTCTCCTCGGCGACGGTCCGCAACGAGATGGCCGAACTCGAGGCGAGCGGCTACCTGGTCCAGCCTCACACCTCGGCCGGACGCGTCCCTTCGGATTCGGGCTATCGTACTTACGTCGACGATCTGATGCAGCCCGAAGTGATGGCCGCGCCCGAGCGGCGCCGGATCCGCGACGAGCTCCGCGACGCCAGCCGCGAACTCGACGAGATCATCGACAACGCCACCCGCGTGCTCGGCCGGCTTTCGAACAGCCTCGCCTTCGTCACGCGCCCCGAGGCCGACGCGCACGTCTTCAAACACGTCCAGCTGATCTGGCTCGGCGCCCGCACCGGCGTCGCCGTCGTCGTGACCTCGCTCGGCGTCGCCGCCCAGAGCATGTTCGAACTCACGGTCGATGCAACGCCCGACGAACTGACGCGACTCTCGAACGCGCTGAACGCGCGCCTCACCAACCTGCCGCTGCGCGAGATCTCCGATGCCGACGTCGCCGCGATCGTGCGCGATGCGCGCGTCGGCGACGATCTACGCCCCGCCGTCGCGACCGCATTACGCTCGGCGCGCTCGAACAACGAGCCGGGCATCACCGCCGCCGGCACACAACACCTGCTCGACCAGCCGGAGTTCCGGGACGTCTCGAAACTCCGCTCGATCCTGCGGATCGTGGAAGAGCAGAAGACCCTCTACGATCTGGTCGCCGACGCCATGAATACGGAGGCGCCGCGCGTCAAGATCGGGCACGAGCTCGGATCCGACGAACTGAGCGACCTCTCCGTCGTCACCGTTCCCTATCGCTTCGGAAAGCATGCGATCGGGATGCTCTCGATACTCGGCCCGCGACGTATGCCCTACGCGCGACTGATGGCGCTTGCCGCCGGTACCGCCGACACGCTTTCCGAACGCCTCGCCGACGTCGAGATCAAGTAAAGAGACGAATGCCCACCAAAGACTATTACGAGACGCTCGGCGTCCAACGCGACGCATCCGGCGATGAGATCAAACGTGCCTATCGCAGCCTCGCGCGCACCCACCATCCGGACGTCGCGCAAGACAAAGCCGACGCCGAGCATCACTTCAAAGAGATCAACGAAGCCTACGAAGTGCTCTCGGATCCGAACAAGCGCGCCCAGTACGATCGCTTCGGCAGCGTCGGGAGCGGCTTCGACGGCGCCGGCGGCGGGTTCGGACCGAACTTCGGCTCGGCCGGCTTCGGCGACATCTTCGACATGTTCTTCGGCGCGGCCGGCGCCGGCGCGGCCGAACGCCAGGCGCGTCGCAGTGGTCCCGCGCGCGGCTCGGATCTGCGCTACAACTTGGAGATCACGCTCGAAGAGGCGTTCGCGGGCACGACCAAAGAGATCGCCTTCGCTCATCTCGCGCAGTGCGAGACGTGCAAGGGCTCGGGCGCGGCGCCCAATACGCTGATCGTTCCGTGCGAGCGTTGCCAGGGCTCCGGTGTGATGCGCCAGGTCCGCCAAACCCCGCTCGGTCAGTTCGTCACCCAAGCCGCGTGCAACGTCTGTAACGGCGAGGGCCAACGCATCGCCAGTCCGTGCGAGACGTGTTCCGGTCGCGGTCGTCACGAGGTCGAACGCAAGCTCAGCGTCAAGGTTCCGGCCGGCGTCGACGACGGTTCGCGCATCCGGATTCCCGGCAGCGGCGAAGCCGGCATCCGGGGTGGTCCGGCCGGCGACCTGTTCGTCTATCTCAACGTGCCGGAACATCGCATCTTCAAGCGCGATGGCCTCGACACGTTCGTCGACGTGCCGATCGCCTACGTGCAGGCCGCGCTCGGCGCGACCATCGTCGCGCCCTCGCTCGAAGGCGATCTGCAAGTCGCGGTTCCGGCCGGCACGCAGACCGGCACGACCATGCGCCTGCGCGGCCGCGGCATGCCGACCGTGCGCGGCACTCAGCGCGGGGATCATCACGTCACCGTGCACGTGGTCGTCCCGAGCAAGTCGAACAAGCGCCAACGCGAACTGCTCGAAGAGTACGCGCATGCGGGCGGCGATGCGATCGAAGAGAAGTCGTTCTTCGCACGCGTCAAAGACGCGTTCAAGCCGGACTAGATCGGCGATGGCCGCGCGATTCTTCATCGAGGGTACGCACGCGGCGGGCGAACGCGTCGTCTTCGACGATGCCGACGCGCACAAGATCCTGCACGTTCTACGTCTTCGCGACCGCGATCCGGTCGAGGTCTTCGATTCGAGCTCGCGCGCGTTTCTCGCACGCCTTGCAGTCGACGGGTCGCGCGTCGCCGCGGAACTCGGCGAACCGGTCGAGGCAGCGGAAGGCGTCGGCCCCGCGATCACCGTCGCGCAGGGCATCCCCAAGGGGAGGAAGATGGATTTCATCGTCGAGAAGCTCTCCGAGCTCGGCGCGTTCGAACTGCTGCCGCTCGCATCGGCGCGCGCGATCGCCGAAGCCGGCGACGTGAAGCGCACGCGCTGGAGCCGCCTTGCCAAGACCGCCGCTCAACAATGCGGACGCCGGAGCGTCATGCGGATCGGCGACCAGATCACCGTCGAGACCCTGGCCGAACGGTGCGCCGGATACGACGCGGTCCTGGTC
>JALYSX010000215.1 GCA_030854585.1 Vulcanimicrobiota bacterium | reverse complement strand
GCCGGCGCACTGCAGACGGCCGACACCGCACTCGCCGGCGACGACGCGGGCGCATCCGGAACGCTCGGCGTCGCATCGGTCGCGCTCCACGGCATCGCCGAGATATCCACGGCGCTCGCCGAGATGGCCGAACAGGCCGCCGCACTCCAGAGCGAAGCGAACGATCTCGCGACCCGAATCGCACGCGAACTCGAAGGGACCGAGTTCGACCCGAAGGAGTTGGAGACGATCAATGCCCGCTTGGACGCACTCGACAAACTCAAGCGTCGCTACGGCGGCACGCTCGCGAGCGTCCTCGCGCACGCCGCGGCCTGCCGCACGACCATCGACGACTTCGCCTCGCGCGACGAACGCCTCGCCGAACTGCGCTCGCAGTGCGCGACGGCGGAAGCCGTTCTCGAAACCGTCGCCGCAGATCTGACCGCAGCGCGTGCCGGCGCAGGCAAGACGCTCGCGAAGCGCGTGAGCGCAGAGTTCGCCGACGTCGCGCTCGCCTCGGCGAAGTTCGAGGTCGCGTTCGAGCGCCTCCCCGAGATCGGTCCCGAGGGCGCCGAGAGGACAGAGTTCGCCTTTGCCGCCAACGCCGGCGAATCGCTCCGTCCGCTCGCGCGCGTCGCCTCCGGCGGCGAACTCTCGCGCGTGTTGCTCGCCTTGGTCGTCGCGCTCGCTGACAAAGACGATCGCGGCGCGCTGATCTTCGACGAGATCGACGCCGGCATCGGCGGCGCTACTGCGACTGCGGTAGGCGCGCATCTGGGCCGGCTCGCCAAAGCGACCCAAGTCGTCTGCGTCACCCACCTCGCCCAACTCGCGACCTGGGCCGATCGTCACTACCTGCTGGAGAAGAGCGAAGCCAAGAACGCCACCACGATCTCGGTCCGTGAGATCGTCAAACGCGACGATCGCGAAGCCGAACTCGCCAGCATGCTTTCCGGCGAAACCCACGACGTCGCTCTGAAGCACGCCCGAACGTTGCTGGCCAGTGCCAAAGGCTAAGTCGGCCCCCCCAAACGATGCGGTCGTCGAGGTCGGCGGCTGCGAAGTCGCGCTGACGAATCTCAATAAAGTCTTCTGGCCGAAGCAAGGCTACACCAAGCGCGATCTTCTCAACTACTACACGAGCGTTGCGAAGTGGCTGTTGCCGCACATCAAAGGCCGACCGATGGTGATGAAGCGCTATCCGAACGGCATCGAAGGCGACTTCTTTTTCATGAAGCGCGTGCCCGATCCGCATCCCGAGTGGCTGAAGACGTGCGACGTGCAACACAGCGACGACAACCTCATCCCATTCCCGCTGATCGACGACCTGGCCGCATTGCTCTGGGTCATCAACCTCGGCTGTGTCGATCTTAACCAGTGGTACGGCACCTGCGACGATCCGCGCAAATCGGACTATCTGCACTTCGATCTCGATCCGGGCACCGCGTCCTGGGACTCCGTCTGCGAAGCCGCACTGCTCGTACGCGACGGTCTCAAGGCGCTCAAGATGCCGTGCTACGCTAAGACGTCGGGCTCGAAGGGCATCCACATCTACATCCCGATCGTGCGCGGCCCCGATTCATCCGAAGTCCAAGGCGTCTCCAAAGAGATCGCCCACACGCTCGCACAGCACGCACCCGAACTGCTGACGGTGATCTATCGCAAAGAGAAGCGCCCCAAAGGCCGCGTCCTGGTCGATTATAACCAGAACCGCTTCGGCAGTACGCTCGCGAGCATCTACAGCGTCCGCCCGAACGAATTCGCCGGCGTCAGCGCACCGATCACCTTCGAAGAGGTGGAAGCCGGTATCCGCGTCGATGACTTCCGCCTCGACAACATGCTCGAGCGCTTGAACGAGGTCGGCGATCTCTGGAAACCACTCCTCGCGAAGACGAAGCGATTCGACCTCGGTAAGATGTTGGCATAGCGACCAGCACCCTTCGAGACGCTTCGCTCCTCAGGAGTGACGCGGAAGCGCGACTCCTCCGAAAATGATGGAAACCCTCGTCCGCGGAATCCGCCTACGGGATCTGGTGGATCTTCAGCAGATTCGTGCCGCCCCCGCCGACCGGCATGCCGGTGGTGAACGCGATCCGATCGCCGCTCTTCACGAGCCCCGCTTGGATCATCCGGAGCTCGGTCATATAGAGCAACACGTCGATGCTCGCATAGCTGTCGATCAACAGCGATTCGGTTCCCCAGACGATCGATAGACGGCGCGCTACCCACTCCGCGGGCGTGAGCGCGATGATGCGCGCCCGCGGGCGGAACGCGCTGATGTGGTGCGCGGTGTTTCCGGTCGTGGTGCCGGTCGCGATGTACGTGATGTCCAGTTCGTCGCTGGAGCGGGTCGCCGCCTCGGCGATCGAACTCGCGACGTCCGGTGCGATGTTCTCCAGGCGACGGTCGCGTAGCGCGGCGTGCGGGTAGTTCTTCTCGATCTCTTGGGCGATCGTGGCCATCACGCGGACCGCTTCGGTCGGGTACATGCCGCGCGCGGTCTCGCCGGAGAGCATCACCGCGTCGGTACCGTCGATGATGGCGTTGGCGACGTCGGCCGCTTCGGCGCGGGTCGGGCGAGCCGACCCGATCATGCTCTCGAGCATCTGGGTCGCGGTGACCACGGGCTTGCTCGCCTTATTGCAGAGAGCGATCAAGCGCTTCTGGATCAGCGGCACCCGTTCGAGCGGCATCTCGATGCCGAGATCGCCGCGGGCGACCATGATGCCGTCGGCGGCAGCGATGATCGCGTCGATGTCTTCGAGCGCTTCGTGCTTCTCGATCTTCGCGAAGATCGGCACGTGCTTCTTGCGCTCGGCCATAAACGCTTTGACCTTCTTGATGTCCTTCGACGAACGGACGAACGAGACGGCGACGAAGTCGACGTCCTGCTCGAGACCGAACGCGAGATATTCGAGATCCTTGTCGGTGACCGCCGGAATATCGAGCGTGCCGTCCGGATAGTTGATGCCTTGCTTCGAGCGCAGTTCGCCGCCGAACTCGACGGCCGTCTGCACCGCCGTCTTGGTCTTGCCGACGATGCGCAACGCGATCGCGCCGTCCTGCAGATAGATCCGATGGCCGACCGCGACGTCGCGCGGCAGGTTCGCATACGAGCACGAGACGCGCTCTGCGGTTCCGGCGACGTCGTCGGTCGTCAGTTCGAACGGCTTGCCGCGTTCGAGCAATACGAACGGCGCCTCGCCCGCGAGCGTTCCGGTCCGCACTTTCGGCCCGGGCAGATCCTGAAGAATCCCGGTATGCACGCCGAGTTCGTGGCTGATCTCGCGCGCCTGCTTGATGACCTTGGCGTGCTCGTCGGGCTTGCCGTGCGAGAAGTTCAATCGGAAGACGTTGGCGCCCGCGACGATCAGCGAGCGCATGATCTCCGGGCTGCTCGAGGCAGGGCCGACCGTTACGACGATCTTCGTGCGTTTCTGAATCACCTTTTCCATGAGCCGCTTGCCTTGCGCGGCAAGCGTAGAAGGCTCCTGCGTTCCAATCAGCGCAATCTACGCTCCAATGCGCGCTCGCGACCCACGCGACCGGAGATATCCGGAGCGGTTGACGCTTAGTTACGTCATGTCGGTGGTCGGGCACGTGCTCGCGGCGTTGTTGCTGTTTTCGATCGCGTCCAGCTCGTCGCAGGAAGGCGCGTCGCAGAGCATCCAGGGCGGCGAAGTCGTCACCGTCGAGCATCGCGCGGTCGCGCAGGCTCAGCCGGCGCCCGCTCCCACGGCAGTTCCACCTATCCCACACGCGCCCGTCATCGCCCCCACGCCGCGCCATGCGCCGGCCCCGCAGACCGCCGCGCAACGTCAGCCGCGCAATCTCCACGAACTCGCCAAGCAGACGCCCAACGCGATCCCGAATCCCAAGCCCGTCCCGCAGTCCTCCAAGGCGCCGAACCCTCAGCCGACCGATCAGGTCTACGAGCCGAAGCCCGAGCAGGCGATCCCGGCCGTTCCGGTCAGCGTGCCGACTGCGCAGATCATCGCAGTGACGATCAAGGTTCCGCCGACCACCGCGCCGTCGCCCGCGCCCTCGGCCGCGCCGACCGCCGCACCGACCGCCAAGCCGCAGCCATCGACCGCGCCGACCAAAGCTCCGGCCACTCCGGCGCCCACCTCGAC
>JALYSX010000211.1 GCA_030854585.1 Vulcanimicrobiota bacterium | reverse complement strand
CAGGATATGCTGCATCGTCTCGAGTCGGCGGACGCCGCACAAGAACTCCATCTCACGGAACTGGATCGATTGGAAGCCGCTCGCGGGGTTGAGATGGTCGCGGAACTGGTTGAACTCTTGCGGCGACATGGTCTCGAGCACGTCGACCTGCTGTTCGATCAGACGCTGGATGGTATGGATGCGCCGGAAGAGTCTGGCGACGCGCAACAGATCATCGCACCCGAGCGCCCGCACGACCGCATCCAACTCGTGCAACAGCTGCTTGAACCAGAGCTCGTAGACCTGATGGATGACGATGAAGAGCATCTCGTCGTGATGCGGCGGCTCCGAGAGCGGCCGCTGCAGAGCGAGCAACTCGTTGACCTTGAGGTACGAGCCGTAGGTGAGGCGGTCGGGCACGAGTGATCCTTACTTGACGATGACGTGAAAGACGACGGTCTTCGCGGCGGGCTTGCCCTTTTCGAACGGACGCGCGTACGAGAACGTGATCGTCGCGACGCCGGGCGCGGCGCCTGCGAACGAAAAGATCTGCCGGCCGCCCGAGCCGGCCATTCCGCGCACGACCGGCTGCGCCAAGTAGGCACTGCCTTCGTTTTCGACAGAGGCGTTCGAGACTCGTGCGGTCCACGAATAGCCGGTCGTCGGGTTGGAGGGCAGTGCGACCAGGATGTCGTTCCCCTTAGCGACCGAGATCGGCTGCGATGCATCGGTATAGACGTCGCCCGAGAGCGTTCCGGCAACGGCGGGGAACGCGAACGCGAGGATCGCAAGAGCGGTGGCCGTCAAAGTTCGTTTCATGCGGTCTTCCTCTGCGATGCGGCGATCTCGTCGTCGATGGTTCCGCGCAGCACGTGCCACGCCATCAGAAAATCCGCGGCCAGCGACGAGAACGGCGCGCGAAACGTCTCGGGACGATTCTTTTCGATGAAGTAATGTGAGGCCCAAGCCGGGCCGTAGCCGGCGACCAGTGCGACGGCGCCGAGCATCGGCCGGTGCGTCGCGATCGCGGCGATCCCAAGGGTGGTAGCGGCCAACGTTCCGGCGACGTGCAGAGCGCGCGTGCGAGGGTCGGCGTGTGCGGCCAGATAGCGCGGCCAAAACTCGGCAAACAACACTCGAAAGCCTTACGGGGGTCGACGCCGTTCTCCTCGAAGGTCGGAGCATGAAGCGCAACTCGTCCGTCCTTATCGCGATCGCCGTCCTGGCCCTCGCGGCGTGTTCCGGCAACGCCGGTTCTTCCGGCCACATCGCCTCCGCGGGAGCCTCCGAGGCACCGGCTGCAGCCGCCACCAATCCGACCGATTTTCCGCTGATCGAGGGCGCGACCATCCTCGCCACCAAAAGCTTCTCGCAGACCGTCGACGCTTCCAAGATAAAGACCGGCGGCGCCGCGTTCTCGCAGGGTTCGGGTACGTATGCCGGCGAGCAGGTGATCGCGAAGAGCGATAAGAGCCTCGAGGATCTCGCGATATGGCTTGCCGCGCAGACCAAGACCCCGCCTGCCGGCTACACCGCCCTCTCCGCGTCGGGCGCGCAGGTGGATCAAGCGCACGCGACGGCCAAGAAATATGGCATCGACTTCGCCGCATTCCAGAACGTCGAGAACGGCAAGAAGCACGGCGTGTTGCTGATAGCGATGGATCCGGCCGTCCTCGATGCGAAGCTCGGTCCGGCGATCGGCATGATCCAGAAATACGCGTCGCTCCCGGATATGTTCAAGGGCCCGGTCGACGCCCAACTGAAATCGCGCTTCGGCATGTCGGGCTCCGAACTACTCGATCCGGGTTCGCCGCTCGGCGCGGCGCTCGCCGCCTACAGCGAGGTGAAGTCGACCGACTCGCGCGCGATCGTCGTGGTAGACGCCGCCAAACAGTAGCCTTCGTGCTTGAGGAGCCGTCGTCGAAGCGAGTTCGGAGCGGCTCCTTTGATCTTGCCGTCTGCGCCGATCACGCGATGGGCCGGAACGAATAGATCCAGCGGTGTGCGTCCCAGGGCGGCCGCGACCGCGCGATGCGAGAGCGGATGCCCGAGTGCGCGCGCCACGTCGCCGTACGAGATGACTTCCCCGAACGCAAGCGTTGCGACCAGCGCATAGACGTCCCGTGCGAAGGGCGTTCCGGTAAAGGCGAGAGGGAGGTCGAAGCGCTCGAGCCGGCGCGCGAAGTAGGCGCGCACTTGCACGTTCGCTTCGCGCAAGAGCGGATGCGTGGGGCGCGGCCGCTGCGTGCGCAGGCGGCGCGCGAACGCGCTCTCGACGATCCGCTCGCCATCGATCGCGACGCAGAGATCGAAGCCGAGCGGCGTCTCCAAGCGCGCGCGATGGATGGTCATAAAGGCCCGTTTCGCGAGGATTCGGGTGCGAGCCCGCCGCAAGCAACCGTCATGCGTATCGCTCTTTCCATTTGCGCCCTGCTCGCGCTCGCCGCTACGGTCGGCTGTGGAGCGGGAAAAACGACGACCACAAGCACCACCGTCACGACCAGCGACGACGACAAGTCGACCACCGTCACGAGCGCCGGAGGATCGACGACCGTCGGGGTCAACGCGGTCGATGCGAGCAAGCTCGGCGCACCGGTCTATCCGGGCGCGACCCAGGCCGAAGGCGCCGGTGCCGTATCCTTCACGACGGCAGCCGAGACGAACAACACCGCGAACTTCATGTCGTCCGACGCGTTCGAGACGGTCTACGACTACTACAAGGGGCAGCTGCCCGCCGGCTCCGAGAAGATGAAGATCTCGAGCGGCGACAGTCAACTGGCCAGGTTCCAGATCGGCGATGAGAACTCCAAGGACGTGGTCAGCGTGCTCCTGGCTTCCAAGGACGGAAAGACGGAGATCACGATCAGTCACGTCACTAAGACCGATGCCGCGATGGCCTCGGCCGCCCCCTCGACGGCGCCTTAGTTAATTTTTCGGCCCGGCCGTAGCGAAATCTCGGCGGGACGCGTTAGGTAGGGTATGGCCTCACCGCGCTTCCCGTTCTTCATCCAAGCCGGCGCATTCGCCGTCGCCGTCTCTGCGGCGCTCGTCCTGGCGTCGCCCCGCGTCGACTCGGCGCCGACCGTGCCCGCGGCCCTACCCTCGCCCGAAGCGATTCTGCAGAAGATCCGCACCGTGTTCCGCTCCCATCGGCCGCCGCCGCCGTTCGTGTCGTATACGATCATCCGCAAGAATAACTCGGTGACCGGCTACCCCGACTACGCGAGTAGCTATACCGAGCACGTCTGGGTCCGCTCGTCCGATCGCGCCGCGCTCGCGCGCCGCGTCTATCGCGACGAAGATCGCGGACCGCTCACGTTCGAGCGCCCGGCGTTCAACGAGGCGCGCGATCCGGGACCGCCGACCGCCGATCTCTTCGAGCGCGCGCCGATCAAGCCGCACAACGGCCTGAACGACTACATCCCGACGCCAGAGCCGAGCGCGCTCGAGAACATCGCGAGCGTCAAGGCCGTCGGCGAAACCGCCTACAAGGTGGTCGC
>JALYSX010000156.1 GCA_030854585.1 Vulcanimicrobiota bacterium | reverse complement strand
CTGGAGCCACATCCTCGAAGGAGCGACGTGCGGCTTCGCCGATTGCAACCTGAGCGCCGACGCGCTTCGGGCGTTGGTCGTGCTGCGAGCGCGTTCGCACTTTCATCTCGCGATCGACGCGGTCTCGGCGTCAAAAGTACTGCGCCTTCCCGACGACCTGGCGGCCGTGGACGCGCTCTTCCTCAATACGCGTCAGTTCGAAAGTCTGGGGCGCGTGCCGAACGCGCGCGCGCTTGTCCTGACCATGGGACCGGCGGGGGTCGACGTCACCAAGGACGGCCACACCACGCACGTGCCGGCTGTCGCCGCGGATCCGGTCGACGTCACCGGTGCGGGTGACGCGCTCGTCGCCGGGACGATCGCGCGTCTGATGGCGGGCGACGAGATGGTCGACGCGGTGCGCGGCGGGATGCTGGTAGCGGCCCTCACGCTCGAGTCGACGGCCAGCGTGCGCGCCGACCTCTCGCCACAGTTGCTCGACGAGCATCGTAGCCGGCTATGAACGACGCACTCGCCGTCGCGCCCGAGGTCGCCGAAGCGCTTGCCGCCGGTCGCGCCATCGTCGCGCTCGAATCGACCATCGTCACGCACGGCATGCCGTATCCGGAGAACGTCGCGACCGCGCGCGAGGTCGAATCTCTGGTCCGCGCCGGGGGCGCCGTTCCGGCGACCATCGCGATTGTCGACGGCGCCATCAAGGTCGGCTTGAACGACGCGGAGTTGGAATGGCTCGGCACCGCGACCGACGTGATGAAACTCAGCCGCGCTGACCTGCCGTTCGCGGTCGCCGCCGAGCGACACGGATCGACGACCGTCGCCGCGACCATGCTGGTCGCACATCTTGCCGGCATCACGGTCTTCGCGACGGGCGGAATCGGCGGCGTGCATCGTGGTGCGGAGGAGACATTCGATGTCTCGGCAGATCTCGAAGAGCTCGCGCGCACGCCGGTTGCGGTCGTCTGCGCCGGCGCCAAAGCATTGCTCGATATCCCGAAGACGCTCGAGTTCCTCGAGACGCGCGGCGTTCCGGTGGTGGCCTACGGCACGGATGAGTTCCCTGCGTTCTGGAGTCGCACCAGTGGCCTACGCGCCCCGCTCCGTCTCGACACGGCGGATGCGATCGCGGCATTCGTGCACGCGAAGCGCGACCTCGGTATCGAGAGCGGTACCGTCATCGCCAATCCGATTCTGGAAACGGATGAGATCCCCGCAACCGTGATGGCCCACTACATCGAGACTGCCGTCAACGAATCGCTCGACGCCGGAATCAAAGGCAAAGCCGTCACCCCCTGGCTCCTCAAGCGCATCTTCGAGATCACCGGAGGCAAGAGCTTGAGCGCCAACGTAGCGCTAGTCAAGAACAACGCCCGCCTGGCAAGCGCGATCGCGATCGCACTACTGAACGGCTAGCGCCCTTCGAGGCGCTCCGCTCCGCAGGATGACACGGGGGTGGTTGGTGTCGCGCACGCAGTCTCATGGTGGGGAGCACCTTCGGGCGCATCTCGAATCTCCGCTAGGTCGAGCTCTCAAGCGATAGCAACCACTTGCGTAGAATCGTGCCGAGGTGTTTGCGTTCTTCGGGGACAGAGCTTCGAGCAGTTCGGTTTCGTTGGCGATGTGGGCGACCATGGCGAGGTCGATCAGGTCGCGGCCGCGTTCGGTCGGGCCGAGCAGGATGCCGATAGTCGACTCTCCAGAAGGCTATAAACTGTGACTTTCTCGCGGAATATGGCAGTTGGATCGGGAGCACGTGCCAGAATAACGATCGCCGTCAGGCCGACCAAGAGCCCATAGGAATCGGGCAAGAATCCGAGCGAGCCGGTGAAGTGACGTTGATCGGCGCGCCGCTACAGCGATGGATGCTCCTGACATTTCTCGACGGAGGGATCGTCGCTCGGAAAGATCGTGAAGACCGTGCCGCGCTTCACTTCGATGTTCTTACCGTTGTGGAAATAGTTGAAGATCCCGACGGCGGCGCCGACACCCGGGATCGGGATCGCGCCGAGGTAGCCGGGAACGTTATTCGTCGAACCGCTTCGTTGGAGGTCGCTCGCGTTGTGGTCGAGCACGACGCCCAGCCGCGTACCCTTCGGCATGTCGAAATAACGCGGCTCCAACACGAGCGTGCCAGGCCGTCCGCTGCGTCCGGCGGGTGACGCGATCGCGACCACGCCGTAGCCCATCGTGCGCGCCGGAATGATGATCGTGTTCCCGCTGGTCGCAGCGTTGACGGTCTGAAAGCGGAAGAAGTCGCCGGGGCGCGCGTCGGCCGAGTTGACGTCGTCCATCATCTCGACGGCGATCACCGTACACGGATTGATGTCGACCGTCTCGTGTCCCGAGAGCGCGAACAACGTCGTCGCCAGCAGTAGATGCATGGACACTATTGCGTGGTGAACGAGGCGGCGGCGGTGACCGGACTACAGTTCGACGCGAGGTTGTTCAGGAACACGGCGATCAGCGAATTGGGCGGCAACGATCCTGGTAAGGCCGAACTTACGTAGATCGGACTCGCGAACGACGGCGTTGCCGACGGCGTCGGGACCTGTCCGGCGGTGATCGTCTGGAACGCGGCGCCGTAGATCCCCGGGGACGCGGATGGCAGCACCGCCGCGCCCCAGTTCGGGAGCGGGCTCGAGATCGCGAAGACGATCTGCTGGGGCGCGTCCGGCACGGCGGTTGCGCCCGGAATCGGGTAGAGCAACTGTGTCTGCACGCCCGAGGGGAGAACGCAGGTCGCGGGCGCCGGCGGCGTCGGGATGTTGTTCCGCAGCGAACTGCATGCGGCCAGCGTGAACGCGAGAAGGGCGGTTCCGCCCCAGGCGGCGATCGTTCGAATCTTCATTGGTTTGATAACGCGACGAAAAAGAGCGCGGTTCCTCCCGGCGCGGCGCTCTTCGGCCAAACGAGCGAGGGCTAGGACGCGGTCGTCCGCGCGCTCATTTGTGGGGGAGCAAGGCGACCGTTCCGTCCGCATAGTTCAGGACAACCGTGAAATTGCGGAAGAACGACGCTCCCAGGTGGCCCGACGCCGTGCCTTGGAGCGATTCGGTGGTCCCTATCCTCTGAGCCGTCAGGCGAAAAGGTCCGATATCTACCTGTGAGATCTTGCCCACCAGCTCGACGCTGGTATCTCCGATGCCGGTGACGCGCTGAGCCTCGGTCGCAGTGAACAGGTCCGCGTGCTGCCGGTAGAAGACGTTGGCGAGATTGATATTCGACTCATCACCGGTATCGATCGCGAGCGGCGCGAGGACGTCGCCGAGGTGCACGTCGACGACCGGGACGAAATTTTCGAACGTGATCGGAATGGTCGCCGCGCCGGCGGGTGGACTCGCGCCGAACCAGAGCCTCCGGCCGGGTCCGTCGATCTCGACGGTGCTCGCGGCGAGCGCGTCCGCGCCGAGGATCAGATCGTAGCCGTAGCGCGAGATGTTCGGCAGAACCACATAATTCGCGTCCTCGAAGCGTGCATTTGCGATCAGCAGCGGGCCGGCGCGGACCACTTCGGCCGTCAGACTCCCGAGACCGCGAATGTCGTAGGCACCGATCGGATCCAGGCCGAGGCGCTCGGCTAACTCGAGACTCATCGAGAGGCCGGAGTTGCCGGTGTCGATCATGCAGCGAGCCGCGACGCCCGCGATGATGCAGGGTCCGACCGGCGAGCCCTCGGCGGAGTCGAGCGGCATCAACGGTGCGCCCGGAATGATCGACAACCCGACGCCGGTCGGCGCCCCGAGCGGGCCGGCGATCGTCGCCCAATGATTTGCGGCCCGATACGGCACCGGCTTCCCGTCGTCGTCGCGAACGCGCGCGATGATCGCGGTCGCCGGATCGACCAGCACGTGCATCGGCGTCGCTTCCAGGTTCGCGACGAAGAGTTCGCGATAGCGCGAGCCGCCATCGGTCACGACGCCTTCATCTACAACGCGGCCACCGTCACGCGCGAAGCTCGGTGCGAGGAATGCGAGTGATGTAATCGTGCGGACGCCGCGAAGATAGCGGTCGACGTCGTGCGATTGTGGCAAGGCCGTGTCGTTGATGTTGACCGAGAAGAGACGACGGCCGTCGAAGTAGATGCCCGAACAGATCCGCTCGTTGCATTGACGCGTGAAGAATCGCAGCCCCTCGGTATCGGTCGTGCGCGTGTCGCTCCGGCCGTCGACCGCGACTTGCGAGACCGAGCGCCGGTGGCCGGACGCACCGGCATTCGCCGCTCGCATTCGGTCCAGAAACGGTGCGAGCGGTTCGGCCCGGGCCGCCCCGGAACAGAGTTCGACCAGCGCGCAGAGCGCCAGGAGCCGGGTGGCGAAGGCCATGGCATGAACTTCGAGTCGCTCGACCGGTATCTTTTGACCGGCTCTCCGGTCAAGGCCGAGATCGTCACCAGCCTGCTCGCGATGCAAGATCCCCCGGATCAGGCCCGTCCCTTTCTCGAAGGCCTGCGCGTCCTGGGGTCTCGGACGCCGGACCTCGCCTTGATCGCCCTGCGCTTGGCGCTAGCAGGCAAGCCCCATGGCGACGGGCAGGTCACGCACCTGCGGAGCCTGGTCGAGAGGGCCCGCGGAGGCGACGCGACCGCCAAAGAGGCGTACGCCGCCGAGCTGGCCTGACGGGTCGCTTCGCTCGTGCGGCGAAACACTTTCCCAAGCGTACGCGTTGAGATAGAGACGATGATGATATTACGGATGGCAATGGGCGTCGTGCTTGCAGCCGTGCTGGGAGGCACGACCGCCGGTGCCGCATTTGCCGATCCACCCCACTCGAATCCGTACACGGGCGACGCACCGTCGCATCCGCGCGGACCGGTGATCGGGAACGTGACCAACGTCGACTACGGCCGCGGTCAGATGACCGTCTTCAGCCACGGTCGCAATGTCGTCGTAGTGGTGCTGCCGAGCACCGCTATCTATCGCGGTGAGACGTACGCGACCCTCACCGATCTGCAGCCCGGCATGCACGTCGAGATTTCGGTCAACGAAGTCGACGGCAACGTGATCGCGCAGATCATTCGTATCAAGTAGCGCGTGCCCGCGCTTGCCGCCTCCGGCATCGAGAGGCGCTTCGGCGCACACCAAGCGCTGACCGGCGTCTCGCTCCGCGTTGAAGACGGGCGTACGCTGGCCGTGGTCGGGCCTTCGGGCGCAGGCAAGAGCACGTTGCTCCGGATCGTCGCGGGGCTCGAAGTGCCGGATGCCGGTTCGGTCTCGCTCGGGGATCGCATCCTCGACCGGCTTCCGCCGCAGGCGCGTCGGATCGCGATGGTCTTCCAATCCGATGCGCTTATCCCGCACGCGAACGTGCGCGAAAACCTGACGTTTGCGTTGCGCGGTGTTCGCGATGACGCGCGCGTCGCCGACCTGATCGAGCGCCTGCATCTCGAAGCGCTCGAGTCGCGCCGCCCGGACGAGATCTCCGGCGGCGAGCGCCAGCGCGTCGCGATCGGACGTGCCCTGCTCTCGGATCCCCTCGCCCTGTTGCTGGACGAGCCGCTCGCTCATCTCGATCCGCTGCTGCGGGTCCGGGTCCGCGACGAAGTCGTCCGTCTGCGCGAGCGTTTCACCGGGCCGATCGTCTACGTCACCCACGACCACGTCGAGGCGATGGCGCTGGCCGACGATCTGTGCGTGATGATCGACGGCCGGATCGAACAGACCGGCGATCCACAGCACGTCTTCGATGCGCCCGGGAATTTGCGCGTCGCCAGGTTTTTCGGGACGCCTGCGATGAATCTGCTCGACGACGTGCGATCGACTCTGGGATACGGCAACGTTGTCGTCGGGATCCGTCCGGAACGCCTGCGCATCGACGATGCCGGCGCGCTGGCCGGCACGGTGACGCGCAACGAACGCGCGGGCGCCGACGCCTTCGTGCACCTCGATACGGCGCTCGGTCCGATCGCCGCGCGCGTCCCGTCCGACCGCGCCCCGAGGCCGGGGACTGCCCTTCGGCTCGCATTCGAGCGCGTCGACGTCCGCCTCTACGATCCGATCACCGAGGAACCGCTTCTATGAACGATATTCGCACGCTCGCGGCCGGAGCGATCGCCGCGGGATTCGACGGCTACGAACTCACCCCCGAAATCGTCGCCGCGATGGACGAGCTCCAGGTGGGCGGATGGATCCTGTTCGGGCACAACGTGCGGACGGTCGAACAGGCTCGCGATCTGACCGACGCGATCCGCGCTCGCTATCCGGCCGACGCGCCGCCGATCCTGGCGATCGATCAAGAAGGTGGCCGCGTCGCGCGTCTGCGCGTCGGCGTCGAAGAGATCCCGGCGATGATGGCCGTCGCCGCGACCGACGACGAAGCGCTCGCGCGCCGCGCGGGCGAACAGATGGCCTTCGATCTTCGTCGTGCGGGCCTGAACGTCGATTACGCGCCGGTTCTCGATCTCGCGCTCGAGCGGATGAATACCGTGATCGGCTCGCGCTCCTTCGGCGCCGGTCCGCATCGCGCGAGCCGTTTCGCCGGCGCGTTCGCGGCCGGGCTCGAAGCCGGCGGGATGGTCGCGACCTTCAAACACTTCCCCGGGCACGGCTCGACGGCGGTCGACTCGCACCTCGAATTGCCGACGGTCGACGTCGACGAAGCCACCCTTCGTTCGCGCGATCTGGTTCCGTTCGCGACGCTGTTGCCGAAGGCACGTGCATTGATGACCGCCCACATCGTCGCGCGCGCCTTCGATCGCGTCAACTCGGCGACCGTCTCGCACGCGATCCTGACCGGACTGCTCCGCACCGATATCGGCTTTACGGGCGTCTGCTTCACCGATTGCATGGAGATGCACGCGATCGCTCGGACCATCGGCAGCGCGAAGGGCGCGGTGGATGCGTTGATCGCAGGTGCGGACTGCGTGCTGATCAGCCATAGCCTGTCGATCGTCCGGGATGCGATCGGCCGGATCGAGCGCGCCGTCGACGATGGATCGCTCGCGCTCGAGCGCCTTCAAGAAGCGAATGCGCGCGTGACGCGGTTGCGCCGGGAGCTCGCCGCGCCGTTGCCGCTCGATGCGCCCGCACCCCACGCCGGCATCGGCCGCGAGATCGGTCGCGCAGCGGTGACGCTCGTGCGGGGCGATGCGCGCGCCGATGCGAACGCCGATATCGTCGTCAGCTTCGAAGGCGCCACCACGGAGGGCGTGCAGGGCGCGCACAGTCGGCATGCGGCGCTCGAAGCGGACGGGTTGGAGTATCTGCGCGCGCCCCTCGATCCCGACGAGACCGCTGCCGAAGGGTTGTTCGCTGCGTTAGAGCGTTCGCGCAAGCGCCCGATCGTCCTGATGCGTCGCGCCCACATCTATCCGGGACAGGCGCGCGTCGTCGAGCGGATCGTCGAGACGCGGCCTGACGCGCTTCTGATCTCGACGCGCGAACCGTTCGATGTCGCCGAGTTTCCGCGCGCGCGAAACGTGCTCTGTACGTACGGCGACGACCGGCCCTCGATCGAGGGCCTCGGCGACGTGCTCTTCCACGGTCTCGCACCGACCGGCGTGCTGCCATTGGAGATCGCCGCTGTCTAAGAGCGCATTCCCGCGGGTCGAACGCGCCCTGACCGCGGCCACCGCGACACCGTTCACCGCCGCGGTCGCGCGCATCGAAGCGCACGGCAAGGTCGTCTTCGAGCGCGCCTACGGAATGACGCGCGACGACGCCGTCGCGCGGCCCGTGCGGGTGGATACACGCTTCGATCTCGCGTCCATCACCAAGCTCTTCGCATCGACGCTCGCGTTGCAGGCGGTCGCCGACGGCTCGCTCGCCCTCGACGAACCGCTCCTGCGGTGGTTCCCGGAGTGGACGGGCACGGACCACGCATCGATCACCTTGCGGATGTTGCTCGCGCACGACTCGGGCATGAACTCCGGTGCGGACTATCGTCTTCTGCTCGCCTTCGACGTCGAACGCTTCGCGATCGAACGTGACTTGGTCGATGTACCCGGCTCGAAGGTGATCTATAGCGATCTCGGGTTCATCGCACTCGGCGCGCTGATCGCGCGGGTGCGTGGCGCTTCCCTTGCCTCGGTCTTCGGCCGCGCGATGGGCGGTCCGACCGTCGGCTACCACGTACCGTTCGTGCGTCGACCCGACGTGCCGGCCACGGAACAAGACGACTGGCGTGGGCGCGTACAAGGACGCGTACACGACGAGAAGGCCTTTCTGATGGGCGGCGTAGCCGGACACGCCGGGCTGTTCGGCGCGGCGAGCGATGTCGCACGCCTGACCGAAGCGTACCTCGGCCCGCTTTGCGGTCGGGCGAACTCGTCGTTGCCGCTCGAACTGGTGCGCGAGGCCGTTCGCGAGCAGGCGTTCGATCCGACCCTGCGGCGCGGCTTGGGATGGGCGCTCAAGACGAACGACGCGAACTCGTGTGGGCGGCTCTTCGCCCGCGAGACGTTCGGCCATACGGGCTTCGTCGGGACCTGCGTCTGGGCCGATCCGACCCGCGATGTGCAAGGCGTGCTGCTCACCAACACCGTCTACTTCGGCAGATGCGATACGCGCGATCTGCGCGCGTCCTTCTACGAAGCGTTGATCGAGGATATCGAAGCGTGATCGCGATCGGACTGATGAGCGGCACCTCGTTCGACGGGGTCGATGCCGCGCTGGTACGGATCGTTCCGATGGCCCACGGCTACGAGATCGAGACGCTCGATTTCGTGACCCGTCCGTACGATGCAGAAGTCGTAGAGCGGCTCGCCGCATTGCTTCCGCCACATGCCGGCAGCACGGCCGAGGTCGCGGAACTGCATCGCCGCATCGGCGAACAGTTCGGGCTGGCGGCGCGCGCGGTCGCTGCGGGTACGCCGGTCGATTTCGTCGCCTCGCACGGGCAGACGATCTGGCACGACGGCGACCGGAGCGTGACCCTGCAGATCGGCGACCCGTTCGCGATCCGTGAAGCGATGCGCGCGACCGTCTGCTACGATTTCCGATCGGGCGATACGGCCGCCGGCGGTTGCGGTGCGCCGCTCGTGCCCTACGTCGATGCGCTCTTGCTCGCAAGCGAAGATGAAGAGCGGGTCGCGCTCAATCTGGGCGGCATCGCGAATCTGACCCTGCTACCGCGCGGCATCCGACGCGGTGCCGACGGCGCCTTCGACGTTGTAGCATTCGATACGGGTCCGGCCAACATGCTGATGGATGCGTTCGTGGCCGAGCGTACGCGCGGACGTCAGCGCTACGACCGCGACGGCGAGCTGGGCGTGCGCGGCTTCGTGCACGACCGCCTGCTCGAAGCGATGCTGGCCGAGCCGTACTTCGCCAAGGAGCCGCCCAAGTCGACCGGGCGCGAACGGTTCGGCGCCCAGTTCCTGGCGCGGTATGCCGCATCGCTCGAAGCTCTCGAACTCGAGGATGGGGTCGCTACCTTGGCCGAGCTGACGGCCGCAACCGTCGCCGATCAGATCGCGAAGCGGATGCCCGCGGCGCGGGTGCTAGTCGCCGGGGGCGGCGCGCGCAACCCGGCCCTGCTGGCACGCCTCCAAGCACGGCTTCCACAGGCGCGCGTCGAAACGACCGCGATGATGGGTATCGATCCGGATGCAAAAGAGGCGATCGCGTTCGCCGTTCTCGGCTGCGAGACGTTGCGCGGGCGCGGGGCCAACGTGCCACGCGCGACCGGCGCGTCGCGCTCCGTGCCGCTCGGCGCGATCGCGCCGCACGACCTCGCGCGTCTGTTGACGCGGATCGAAGCGGAATGCGGATAGCTGTCGGCGTCGACGCGGGTGGAACCTCGACGGTCGCGGTCGCATCGCGCGACGGCCTCGCCGGCGAGCCGTTCTCGGCGGAGGCCGGGAACGCGAGTTCGCGCGGGTTGGATGCGGCGCTGGATGCGATGACGCGCGCGATCGACGGTGCGCTCGCGGATGCGAAGCCCGACGCGATCGTCGTCGGTGCGGCCGGTGCGGGGCGCGAGAACGTTGCCGGATCGATGCGCGAAGCGCTTTTGGCGCGCTATCCGAGCGCGGCCGTTGAGATCGCGAACGATGCGCGGGTCGCGCTGCGCGCCGGCGTACGCGACGGCGATGGCGTCGTGCTGATCGCCGGAACCGGTTCGATCGCCTATGCAGAGATCGGCCGCGAGCATTTTCGCGCGGGCGGCCACGGCTACGCGATCGACGACGCGGGCTCGGGATTTGCGATCGGCGCCGCCGCCGCGAAGCTGTTGGCACGCGCCTACGACGGTCGCGTGCCCGTCGACGAAACCGTCAAGGCGATCGAGCGTGCCCTCGGCGGCGACGAACGCCGCGGGCTCGACCGGCTCTATCTCGACGGTCCGCCGATCGCGACGCTTGCGGCGCTCGCGCCCGAAGTGATCCGGCTCGCGGATGAGGGCGAGCGGAGTGCGGTCAAGATCGTCCAGGGCGCGGCCCTCGAACTCGGCGATCTCGTGCGCGCGGTCGTGAAGTCGAGCGGTGCGATGGGACGGGAACTCCCGGTCGTGTTGGCGGGCGGCCTGCTCGGCGCGAACAGCTTGCTGACGTTCCTTCTGGAGACGCGCATCGCGAACGAACTGCCGAGCTTCTACGTGATGAAGAACGGTCCGGCACCGTGCTTTGGCGCGCTCGCATTGGCGGAACGTTCGTGAGCGACCTTCCGCAGACCGAAGGACGCAATCCACGCAGCGAAGACTTGGATATGCTCGCGACGCCGGCGCTGGTCGAATTGCTCGCGGACGAACAACGCGCGGCGGTCGATGCGGTCGTCGCGGAGAGCGACACGATCGCCAAGGTGGTCGACGAAGTCTCGAAGCGATTGCTCGCCGGTGGTCGCCTGCACTACGTAGGCGCCGGAACGAGCGGACGGCTCGGCTACCTCGACGCGTCCGAGATGCCGCCGACTTTCGGGACACCGCGCGACCTGGTCTGCGCGCACATCGCAGGAGGTATCGAGGCGCTGACGCGCGCGATCGAGGGCGCGGAAGACGACGGCGAGGCCGGTGCGACCGAGATGCGCGATCACATCCAGGCGGGCGACGCGGTCATCGGGATCTCGGCCAGCGGCGGCGCGCCGTACGTGGCGCGTGCACTCGAGACGGCTCGCGCGATCGGCGCCTATACCGTCGGCGTGGCGAACAGCGAGAACACAGCCGTGCACCGCGCAGCCGAAACCGCGATCGTGCTACGCAGCGGTCCCGAGCCGCTGACGGGCTCGACCCGCCTCAAGGCCGGCACCTCGCAGAAACTGCTGCTCAACACGCTCTCGACCGCGACCATGGTGCGACTGGGCAAGACCTACGGCAACCTGATGGACGACGTGGTCGCCACCAACGAAAAACTCCGGGGGCGCGCGCGGCGCCTCGTCTCCCACCTGACCGGGCTCGATGCCTCGGCCGCGGACCAGCTTCTGAAGGCGGCCTCAGGTAGCGTCAAGGTCGCCTCGCTGATGGGCATGCGCGGCCTGGACGTCGCGGCCGCCCAAGCGCTCCTCGCGGAGCGGGGCGGTTCGCTGCGCGCGAGTTTGGCGGTGTAGGCGAAGGGGAACGAGCTTGCCATGATGCGTTCGATATTCGCCCTTGCGGCCGTCGCCGCGCTCGCGGCCGGAACGTTCGCCGCGCCCGCCACCGCCAATACCTTGCCGCCGGGCGGCAAGTATAAGGATTGCCACGGATACATGCTGCACGTCTCGATGCAGAACATCCGCGTGCATTGCATCGACGGAAGGCCGGCGGATCTCTCGTTCCTGTCGTGGCCCAAGTTCACCGATCTTCCCAACGGCAAGACGGTCCAGACGAAGTCGCTGAAGTCGGGAACCCCGGTGCACGTGATCTTCTCGCAGTCGCTGGGCATCCGCCACGCGTACAAAGTCTACGTCGCGAACCCCAGAGGCCGCGGTCTCTTCGGCTTCAAGGCCTAGCCAGCTCCGGCGCGAACCTGCATCGCGATGATCGCGATGCTCTTCGCGCTAGTGGCGCCGGTCGTACTGGTGCCGCTCGACGACCGGCCCGTCACGCGTCAACTGCCTGCTATGCTCGGCGAGATCGCCGGTCGCCCAGTTCGCGAGCCGCCGCGCGAGATGCTCGGCAACTATCTCACGTTCGGAAAGCCCGACGCGATCATCTCGTGGCTGAACGGCCCCGCGCAGAGCGGAGCTTCAGCTTACGTCGTCTCGACCGACATGCTCGCCTATGGGGGCCTGGTCGCGTCGCGCATTCCGCAGACGCCGTACGTCGATGCGTACTTCCGCCTGCGTTCGCTTCGGCAGCTCCGGCGCGCGCAGCCGCATGCGTGGATGGCCGCGTTCGGCACCGTCATGCGACTCGCGCCGACCGGTGTGCCAGCGATCGGCGGTGGCGTCGACTTCTTCGCCGCATATCCGGGCTGGAAGTATCTGCAAGAGTATGCGAACCTGCACGATCCACCGTTACCGAGCGAGGCCGCGCGCGCAGCAGCATTGGAGAAGTTGATCGGGCCCGATCTGCTGCAGGGCTACTTGTCGGCACGCGATCGGAACTACGGCGTCGATCTGTTGGTGCTGCAAGCGACCGCCGCGAAGACCGTCGACCGTGCGGCGCTCGGTCAAGACGACGCCGGCCCGATCGGTTTGCATGTCAAGGAGGTGCAGCGTCTGCAGACCGAGGCGAGCGAGCTGAACCTCGGCGATCGCATCTCGATCGAACCGGGCGCCGACGAACTCGGAATGGCGCTGGTCGCCAACGCCCTTGCGCGCGAAGCGAACTGGACCCCGAAAGTGCGTGTGCTCTACTCGACGCCGGACGGTGCCGCGTATCAGGACAAGCTCGAGTTCGCCCCGATCTCGACCGCGATCGATCGGCTCGTCGCGCTCTGCGGTGGGACCGAGTCCGCCGCTGGCGCGGACGTCACGCTCTACGTACGCGTACCCGGAACGACGGCCGCTCAGGACGATGCGTTCGAGGAGACGATGCGTGACGACGCAGTGACGCATTCGGTCGCATTTGCAGACCTCGCGTTCCTCACCAACGACTACGCGAGCCAAGCCGCGTTCGCAAAGCGTCTGCTCGGCGACGGCACGATGGGGCGCATCGACGCCTATGCGTCGTGGAATACGAACGCGAACACCGTCGGGACCGCGCTTGCCGAGGCGGTCGCCACCGGCGCGGGCCGCCGCACCCACACCTATAACGCGCTCGCCCATCGCGACTTCACGTTCAATCGCGTTCTAGACGACGTGATCTTCCACACCGAGGTCCGCCCCGACCTCAATCGGACCCTCGACGCCCAGGGCGTGACCGACCATACGTATCTTTTGCCGGACGTCGCTACACCGCTGGCCGAGCGCAATCGCGCTCTCGTCTGGGGCCGCGCGCAGGACGTCCTGGCCGCGATGTACCCAAACGATCACATCGCCGCCATCTCGGTCACGCTCCCGTGGAACCGGACCTTCGAGACCGAGATCGACGCCCGCCTGGCGCCGAATCTCTAGACCGCGATCGCCAACGTGAACCAGACTATCGCGCCTCCGGGCTCGGCGGCGAGGGCGCCGGTTCCGCCGGCCAGGATGATCTTCATGCGCCCGGCTGACAGAGTTCGATCAGGACGCCGCCGGTGCTCTTGGGATGGAGGAACGCGATCGTATTGCCGTGCGCACCTTTGCGCCCATGCTCGTCGATCAAGCGTACGCCCTTGGCCTTCAGTTCGGCGAGTTTGGCCTCGATGTCGTCGACGCGATAGGCGGTGTGATGCAACTTGGTCGCGGCATCGCCGCGGTACTTGGCGATCGGCGAGTCCTCCGAGAGCGGACGCAAGAGTTCGACGACCGAGTCTCCGGCGCGTAGGCCGACCGCCTCGATGCCCTGATCGGCGACGATCTCGCGATAGATCTGCTCGAACCCGAGGGTGGTGACGTAGAGCTCGAGCGTGGCCGGCAGATCCTTGACGACGATCGCGACGTGGTCGATCGTCATCCGATCACTTCCTTCGCGCGGTAGGTCCCGAAGACGGCACGGAGCGCGTCGCAGATCTCGCCGAGGGTCGCGCCGGCGTCGACCGCTTCGACGAACCGCGGCATCAAGTTCTCTTCGCTCATCGCGGCGGCGGTGACTTCGCCAAGGCGCGCGGCGACGACGGCGCCGTCGCGCTTGGCGCGGAAGGCACGAAGGCGAGCGGTCTGCTCGACTTCGACGCTGCCATCGACGCGCTGAAGCGGAATCGCTTTGGAGGCCTCACCCTCCGTGAACTTGTTGACCGCGATCACGACGGTCTGGCCGCGCTCGATCGCCTCTTGCGCGCGATAGGCGGAGTCGGCGACCCGGCCCTGCATCCAACCGGACTCGATCGATGCGACCGCGCCGCCCATCGCATCGATCTCGGCGATCAGGGCGTTCGCGCGTTCGATCGTCTGGTTCGTGAGCGACTCGACGTAGTACGAACCTGCGAGCGGATCGACCACGTCCGCGACGCCGCTCTCGTAGCCGATGATCTGCTGGGTGCGTAGCGCGACCTTGGCGCTCTCGGCGGTCGGGAGCGCGAGCGCTTCGTCCTTGCCGTTGGTGTGCAACGACTGGGTTCCGCCGAGCACGGCCGCAAGCGCTTGGAGCGTGACGCGCACCACGTTGTTGTCCGGCTCTTGCGCGGTCAAGGTCGAGCCGCCGGTCTGGGTATGAAAGCGGAGCATCTGCGAGCGCGGATCCTTGCACCCGAACTCGTCGCGCGTGATGTGCGCCCAGATGTAGCGCGCGGCGCGGAACTTGGCGATCTCTTCGAAAAAGTCGTTGTGCGCGTTCCAGAAGAACGAGAGGCGCGGCGCGATGCTGTCGAGATCGATACCGACGTCACGCGCGGCGCGCAGATACGCTTTGCCGTTGGCAAGCGTGAAGGCGATCTCTTCGACGGCGGTCGAGCCCGCTTCGCGGATGTGATAGCCCGAGATCGAGATCGTGTTCCACTGCGGCACGTTGGTCGCGCAGTAGGCCATCACGTCGGTGACCAGGCGCATCGACTGTTCGGGCGGATAGATATAGGTGCCGCGCGCGACGTACTCTTTGAGGACGTCGTTCTGGATGGTGCCGCCGAGCTTGTCGAACGGGATGCCGCGACGGCGCGCGACCGCGAGCAGCATCGCGAGCAGGATCGAGGCGGGCGCATTGATCGTCATCGAGACCGTCACCGCATCGAGCGGGATGCCTTCGAAGAGCGTCTCCATATCCTCGACCGTATCGATCGCGACGCCGACCTTGCCGACTTCGCCGCGGGACGGCAACGCATCTGAGTCATAGCCGAGCTGGGTCGGCAGATCGAAGGCGACCGATAGTCCGGTCGTGCCGCGCTCGAGCAGATAGCGGTAGCGCGCGTTGGATTCGGCCGCGGTCGCGAAGCCTGCGTACTGCCGCATCGTCCAAAGCCGGCCGCGGTACATATCCGTGCGCACGCCACGGCCGTACGGGAAGGTACCCGGCTCGCCGAGATCGTGCCGTTCGCCCTCGACCGCGTCGTATCGCGGTTGGAGCGGGATGCCTGAGCCGTTGAGATCGCGGGCCATCCTCAGCCCCCGATCGTGACGATCGGGGCGCCCGACTCGACTGTCTGGCCGACCTTTGCGTGGATCGCGGTGGCCGTTCCGGCGCGATGGGCGCGCAACTCGTTCATCATCTTCATCGCCTCGACGACGGCGACGACTTGGCCCTCGGCGACCGCGTCGCCCTGGGCGATCTTGATCTCGATGACCGCACCGTGCATCGGTGAGACGACATCGTTTCCGCTTGCGACACCGGCGCGCTTCTTCGTTCCAAGACGCGGCGGCGCCTTACGCGGGTCGCTCGGCGCGTTACCGCGCGGGAGATCGAGAACGCGCACGCGGTAGAGCTTGTCGTTGACCTCGACCCTGATAATGTCCGGTGGAGGTCCCTCGGCTACGTTCGCTACGCTCTCTATGCTCGGCATGACAGGGTGGGAGTATGCTTCCGCGGCGAATTTCTCCAACGTCGCGGTACCGTAGCTCGCGTCGGCCACGTTCGGCTGATCGCAGAGCGCGCGTAACAGTGGTAGCGTCGTCGGGACGCCTTCGACGACGTATTCGTCGATCGCACGGGCCAGGCGGGCGATGGCCTGGGCGCGAGTTGGTGCCCAGACGATCAGTTTGGCGATCATCGAGTCGTAGTCGGCGGAGATGGTGCAGCCTGGATAGGCGGCCGAATCGACGCGGACACCGAGGCCACCCGGCTCACGGTACGCGGAGATCTTGCCGGGTGCGGGCCGGAAGTTCTGCGACGGATCTTCGGCATTGACGCGGCCTTCGATCGCATAGCCGCGGAACAGGATCTCGTCCTGCGTGAAGCCGAGCGGTTCGCCGGCGGCAGCGCGGATCTGTTCGCGGATCAGGTCGAGGCCGGAGATCGCTTCGGTCACGGTGTGCTCGACTTGGATGCGCGTGTTCATCTCGAGGAAGAAGAACTCGTCGCCGGTGACCAGGCATTCGATCGTGCCGACCGAGTCGTAGCCGATCGCGCGCGCGGCGCGGATACCGGCTTCGCGCATGCCCGTGCGCACGCGATCCGAGATGGAGGCAGGCGCCTCTTCCCAGAGCTTCTGGTGTCGACGCTGGAGCGAACAATCGCGCTCGCCGACATGGACGACGTTGCCGTGTTTGTCGGCGAGGATCTGCAACTCGACGTGCTTGGGATTGTCGAGATAGCGCTCGGCGTAGACGACGTCGTTCTTGAAGTAGGCCGCGGCTTCGCGCTTGGCCGTCGTGAACGCAGATTCGAGCTCATCGAACGTACGCGCGACCTTAAGGCCCTTCCCACCGCCGCCGCCCGACGCTTTGAGCGCGAGCGGAAGGCCATAGGCTTTGGCGGCGGTTTGCGCACCGGCGAGATCTTCGATCGCGGCGGTACCGCCGGGGACGAGGGGGACGTCGGCTTTCGCCATCGCTTGGCGCGCGCGGAGCTTATCGCCCATCGCGTCGATCGCATCGGCGTGCGGACCGATCCAGGTCAGGCCGGCGGCGACCACGTCG
This sequence comes from Vulcanimicrobiota bacterium, assembly GCA_030854585.1. Lineage (GTDB taxonomy): Bacteria > Vulcanimicrobiota > Vulcanimicrobiia > Vulcanimicrobiales > Vulcanimicrobiaceae > JALYSX01. The sequence goes on along the minus strand of JALYSX010000156.1, from coordinate 6,164 downwards.
CGTGCGAAGCCCGCGTTCTCGGCAAGAAACCCGTAGCCCGGATGGATCGCTTCGGCGCCCGAGCGTTTGGCGACCTCGAGCAACTTCTCGATGTTGAGGTAGGAGAGCGACGGCGAGGCGGCGCCGAGCAGATAGGCTTCGTCGGCCATTTTCACGTGCGACGCACCGCGATCGGGCTCGGAATAGACGGCGACGGTCGCGATGCCCATCTCGCGCGCGGTACGGATGATGCGAACCGCGATCTCGCCGCGATTGGCGATCAGGATCTTCGAAAACATTACTCGAGCCCGATGGCTTCGCGTCTGGCGGTTGCCAGCCAGGTGTTCGGCGGTCCCTCGACTACGGTCGCTTCGCTCTCTACGCTCGGCATGACGAGTAGGGCGGCAGCTATGGCGGCGAGTTCATCTTCCGGAATGGCGGTAGCGTTCATCCCACCACGTCGTGCGGGTACATGCCCATGGCGTGGTAGCCGGAGTCGACGAAATGGACGTCGGCGGTGATCGCGGTCGAAAGATCCGAGGCGAGATACACGGCGCAGTTGCCGACGTCGTCTTGCGTCACGTTCCGCTTGAGCGGCGCGACCTTCGGGACGACGTCGAGGATGCGTGTGAAGCCGCCGACCTGACGCGAACTGGCGGTCGAGATCGGGCCGGCCGAGATCGCGTTGACGCGAATGCCTCGGTCGCCAAGATCGAATGCCAAGTATCGGACGATCGACTCGAGCGCCGACTTGGCGATACCGGCGATATTGTAGTTCGGCACGATCTGGGTCGCGCCGAGATACGTGAGCGCCATCACCGAGGCGTTGTCGTTGAGTGAATCGATCAGGCCGTTGACGAGCGCGATCAGCGAGAAGGACGAGATGTCCAGCGCTTGGGCGAAGCCGCCGCGCGAGGTCGTGTAGACCTTCCCGACCAGATCTTCTTTGTTGACGAAGGCGATCGAGTGGACCAGCACGTCGAGCTTGCCGAACGGCGCGAGCGCTGCCGCGCAGGCGGCGATCGAAGCTTCCGAGGTCACGTCGCACTCGATCAGCGGGCCGCCGCCGAACTCCGCGGCGATCTTGGCGACCGAGTCCTTGAGCCGCTCGCCCTGGTAGGTGAACGCCACTTCCGCGCCGTTCGCGTGCAGCTGGCGGGCGATGCCCGTCGCGATGGACCACCTGTTGGCGACCCCGGTTACGAGGGCGCGCTTACCTTCGAGAAGTTTCACCGAGTGTAGATACCATCGCGGCCTCCGGCGTCCTGTTTTTGCAGGCCTGTTAGAGCGTCGCCTGCTGGTAGGTGAATTGTGCCTCTTGGAGCGCGTGGATCGCCCAGACGCCTGCGGGGACCAGGAAGGCGTGGGGTACGAGGTTGGTCGTCAGTTTGGTGTAGGCTGCGGCCGGCGTGATGCCGAGCGCCCCCGCGAGGACGTGCGCGAAGCCTTTCGTCGCGTTGTTGCACATGAAGAAGTAGCCGCCGCGCATGACGAGCGTCTCGATCGATGAATCGTGGTCCCCGGTCTTCGGCTTGTGCAGCCATGCGTTGCCGTCACCCTTTTTGAGGGTCGCGATGTCGGCCTTGACCGAGGGTGGCATCTTCGGCAACGCAGAGACGAACATCTCGTTCCAGACCCAGTCGTTGAACCCGAGCGCGAGTGCCGAGCCATGATAGAGCACGGCGGCCGCTGTGATCGAGACCGGCTTTTCGTCGAGCGCCTCTTCGTAGGCGTTCATCACGTTGGTCATCGCATTGAGCACGTCACCGTCTTCGAGTTTGGTCGAGGCGAATGAGTGTCGATGCTGCGCGACGCGCGCGGTGATCGCATCGAAGCCCGCTCGATCGAACGCGAACTTGGGGATATCTCCGTTCTTCGCTGCGCCGGCCGGCGTCGCGGGCGCGGCCGAAGCGACGGCCGGCGCGAGGGCCGCCACGGCGGTCGTGGCGATCAGGAAGTCCTTGCGAGTCGTCATGACGGTCCTTTTCAGAGTGGGATGTTGCCGTGTTTGCGTTTGGGGCGATCGACGCGTTTGGTGCTGAGCATCGCAAGTGAGGTGGCGATCGCGCCGCGAGTGCGATGGGCCTCGATCACGTCGTCGACGTAGCCGTACTGCGCGGCGATGTACGGATTCGCGAAGCGCTCCACGTATTCGTCGATCAGTTCTTTGGTCTTCGCGTCTTTGTCGGCGGCGGCCGCTATGTCGCGGCGGAAGATCGTCTTGACGGCGCCCTCGGCGCCCATCACCGCAATCTCCGCGGTCGGCCAGGCAAGGTTGACGTCGGCCCGGATGTGTTTGCTCGCCATGACGTCGTACGCTCCGCCGTAGGCCTTGCGCGTGATGATCGTGATCTTCGGGACGGTCGCTTCGGCATATGCATAGAGCAACTTGGCGCCGTGGGTGATGATGCCACCATATTCCTGATCGGTGCCCGGCAAGAAGCCGGGTACGTCGACGAACGTCACAAGTGGGATGTTGAACGCATCGCAGAAGCGCACGAAGCGCGCGGCTTTGATCGATGACTTGATGTCCAAAACGCCCGCCAGCACGTTCGGCTGGTTGCCGACGATTCCGACGCTCCGTCCACCGATCCGCCCGAACCCGCACAGGATGTTGCGTGCGTAGGCCGGCTGGATCTCGAAGAAGTCGCCGAAATCGAGGATCGGCTCGATCACGTCGTGCATGTCGTACGGCTTGTTCGAAGAGTCCGGTACGATCTCGTCGAGCTCGGGGCTCTCGCGCTGCGGATCGTCGTCGCACGCGAAGCGCGGCGCCTCTTCCAAGTTGTTCTGCGGGATGTACGAGAGCAAGGTCCGGGTGAGGGCGCTGGCGTTGTCTTCGTCGGTCGCGACCAGGTGCGCGACGCCGCTCTTCGTCGCATGCGTGGTCGCGCCGCCGAGTTGATCGAACGTGACCTCTTCACCGGTGACGGTCTTGATGATCTCGGGTCCGGTGATGAACATCTGTCCGACGCCTTCGGTCATGATCACGAAGTCGGTGATCGAAGGTGAATATACCGCACCGCCCGCACACGGTCCGGCGATCAGACTGATCTGCGGGATCACGCCACTGGCCTGTACGTTGCGCCAGAAGATCTCCGCATAGCCGCCGAGCGCGACCACGCCTTCTTGGATGCGTGCGCCGCCAGAGTCGTTGATGCCGATCACGGGTGAGCCGGTTCGAACTGCGAGGTCCATCACTATGCAGATCTTCTCGGCGAACGCTTCGCCGAGCGATCCGCCCAGCACCGTAAAGTCCTGAGAAAAGAGGAAGACCTGGCGTCCGTCGATGGTGGCGCGTCCGGTCACGACGCCGTCGCCGAGGAATTCTTTCTCGTCGAGTCCGAACCCGTTGGCGCGGTGGACGACGAATGCATCGAGCTCGGTGAACGAGCCCGGATCGACCAGTCCGTCGATCCGCTCGCGCGCCGTCCGTTTCCCTCGAGCGTGCTGTTTCTCGACAGCGGCGGCGCCGGCCGGAGTCGCAGCCAGCGCGCGTCTGCGCGCGAGTTCATCATACTTCTCGCCGTGGGTCTTCATCGAGAGAGGGGTTGCACGGGCCGGGAGCACCAACCTTTGCGGAATGCGTTTCGCGTTCGTCTCGCCGCGGTGCTCCTATTGGCGTGCGGGTTGCCCCAACAGCCTGCGAGGCCGGACCGGCGCGCTGCCGCGCCCGACCTTGGGCGTCAGCCTACTCCGTTAGTCGGCGAGCACGATCGGCGGACCCGCAACCGTCGCGGGCTTCGCCGGACGGAGCAAGAGCGAGAGCGGTGCCAGCACGAGCGTGAGCGCGCCGAGGAAATAGAACGCATCGGCGAACGCCATCGTCGCGGCTTGCGCTCCGACGATTCGCGCGAGCAATGCGGCCGGAGCGTGCGCGAGGAACTGCGTCGCGGCGATGCTATTGTGGGTGATCGTTCCCGCGAGCGCGTCGAGATGCTGTGCGCCACGCCGGTCGAGCAGCGTGACCAGCATGGCCGTCGAGATCGAGCCACCGAGTTGTTGGCAGAGGCTGAGCAGCGAGGTCGCCTTCTGCGTGTCGGGACCGGCGACGCTGTTGAGCACGGCTACGGAAAGCGGAACGAAGAGCATCCCGAAGCCGACACCACCCAGGATCAGCACGAAGCCGAACGTCCAGAAGGTCGAGTCGGTGGTGATGATCTGCGCGTTCAAGAGATTCGCGATCGCGACGATGATGAACCCGACGCCGAGCAGCACGCGTGGTTGCCACTTGGCCCGCATCAATAGGAAGAGCGTGACCGGCGTCATGGCCGCGATCGCAGCCGCCCGCAGCAAGATCGACTCGCCCGAGAGGGTCGCGGTGAAATTGAGGAACGTCTGTTGGAACTGCGGCGCGAGGATGACGCCGCCGAAGAGCGAGAATGCGAGCGTCATCGCGAGCAGGGAGCCGGCCGCGACCGTGCGGTTCTTGAGAATTCGTAGGTCCACGATCGGGTTCTTGACACGCAGTTCCCACCAGACGAAGACGGCGAGGGCGACCGCGCTTAGCGCAGTGAGGAACGCGATCGTCGGGTCGTTGAGCCAGTCGTTGCGCTCGCCTTCGTCGAGGACGTACTGCAGCGAACCGAGGCCGGTCGCGAGCAGTCCGAGCCCGAGTCCGTCGACCGACGGTTTGCCCTGACCTTCGGGGTTACGCAACAACGAAGCGACCAGCAGCGCCGCGATGATGCCGGGAATGATGTTGATGTAGAAGATCCAGTTCCACGAGAGCGCGTCGGTCAGAATGCCGCCGAGCGTCGGGCCGAGGCTCGGGCCGACGATCGCCCCGAGCGAGACCAGCGCCTGACCCTTGCCGATCTCTTTGGCCGGGAAGGTATCGCGCATGATCGCCTGACCGGTCGAGATCAAGCCGCCGCCGCACAACCCTTGCAGAATGCGGAAGAAGATCAGCTGATCGAGTGACTGCGCGAAGCCGCAGAGCGCCGAGGTGAGCGTGAAACCGATGATCGCGGCGACGTAGTATTGGCGGCGGCCGAACATCTGCTGGAGCCACGGTGTGAGCGGGATCACGATGACCGCGGCGATGATGTAGCCGATCACGATCCAGGCGCCCTGATCGAAGTTCGCGCCGAGATTTCCCTGAATGGTCGGGAGCGCGACGTTCACGATGGTCGCGTCGAGGACTTGGAGCAACGTCGCGGACATCACGCCGACGACGATCAGCCAGCGTCGGAGGCCGTACTCGACCAGGGAATCAGGAGCGGATTGCATGCTAGGACCCATTATTACACAGACCGGCCTTCACCGAACTCCCGCTCGGCAAGACGCGCACGACCACTGACTTCTGCACCCAGTTCGTGCGTCCGATCCCGCCCAACCGCACGGAGATCTCCGCCCAAGACTTCACCGTCTACCTCGGCACACCGCGCGGCACCGCCCGCGCCGAGGTCAAGAACGCCGTCGGCAAGCTGGTGGCGTTCGCCACAGGGGGCACCGCGATTCTCGACATGCCGAAGCTGCCGTCAACGGTGCGCGCGCCGAAGCAGTAGGCCCGAGTTACCAGATTCCGAGCGTGACTTTGACGTCTTCGGTCGCCATCGTCTTGGGGTCCCACGGCGGGGAGAACGTGATGTCGACGTTGGCGGTCTTGACGCCCTCCATCGCTTTGACGTTGTCTTCGACCGACTGCTTGAACATCGGGCCGACCGGACACATCGGCGAGGTCAGGGTCATCGTCACGGTGACGTGTTCGCCGTTCTCCCCGAGGGCGACGATGTCGTAGACCAATCCCAGATCCAGGATCGGGATATCGAGTTCGGGGTCTTTGACGACGGCAAGCGACTCGCGAACTTGTTGAACGGTTGGCATGACCCTTTGTAACTTCGCTACGGAGCGGAAGGTTCCGTTTAGGTGATCTTCCCGCCGCCCATGCACGCGACGATCGCTTCGATCACGTGCTTGGTCTCGGTCGGATCCTTGATCTGGATGCAGATCGCGTCGGTCTCGCGGGCCGGCGAATCATTCCCGCCCGGGAAGAGCGCGTCGCCGATGAAGATCATCTCGACGGTCGGGATATTGAGGATCTCCTCGAGCTTGTGCATGCCGTAGGCTTTGTCGATGCCGGGCTTGGTGATGTCGACCGAGGTCGTGCCGCCCATGTGCACCGAGGCGTTCGGCAACTTCGGCGCGAGAATCGCGAGGATCGCCTTGCGTTTGGCGAAGTC
>JALYSX010000146.1 GCA_030854585.1 Vulcanimicrobiota bacterium | reverse complement strand
GGTGCCGGCGATCAGGGCATGATGTTCGGCTATGCGTGCCGCGACACCGACGAACTAATGCCGCTCCCGATCGTGCTCGCGCACAAGCTCACCAAGCGCCTCGCCGACGTGCGCAAGAGCAAAGAGCTCACCTATCTGCGTCCCGACGGCAAGTCGCAAGTCACCGTCGAGTACGACGGCGATACGCCGACCCGCGTCGACGCGATCGTCATCTCGACTCAGCACGACCCCGACGTGACGCTCGAACAGATCCGTAAGGATATCACCGAGAAGGTCATCGAAGCGGTGATTCCGGCCGATCTGCGCGATGCGAACACGCGCATCTACGTCAATCCGACCGGGCGCTTCGTGATCGGTGGCCCGAAGGGCGACGCCGGTCTGACCGGACGCAAGATCATCGCCGACACGTACGGCGGGATGTCGCGTCACGGCGGCGGCGCATTCTCCGGCAAGGACCCGACCAAGGTGGACCGTTCGGCGGCCTACGCCGCGCGCTGGGTCGCCAAGAACGTCGTGGCGGCCGGACTTGCGGATCGTTGCGAAGTGCAGGTCGCATATGCGATCGGCGTCGCGCGTCCGATGAACGTGTTCGTCGAGACGTTTGGAACCGCCAAGATTGCGGAAGAACTCATCGCGAAGGCCGTTCAGGATGTCTTCGACCTGCGTCCGGCAGCCATCATCCACAACCTCGATCTGCGCCGCCCGATCTACAAGCAGACGGCGGCCTACGGACACTTCGGTCGTCCGGAGCTCGATCTTCCGTGGGAACGTCTGGACAAAGTCGAAGCGCTTCGTAAGGCGACCGGATTTACCGGAGAAGCATTGCGCGTTCCGAACTTTGCGAACTAGAACTTCGTTATCGCAAGGCACAACGCCGAAAGGATACTACCTCGATGATGAACGTTAAAACACTAGCAGCCGCGGCCCTGGTCGCTGCGATGGCGACGACGACGATCGCGCAAGCGTCTACGACGCTGTACAGCGGTACCAAGATCAACGCCAAGATGGACGCCACACTGGACACGGCGACGGCCTACGCCGGCGAGCACGTCACGATGCACGTAACGCCCCCGTATCCATCCTCGACCCTGCAGGGCGGCTACATCTCCGCCCACGTGGTCAAGGTCGTCCACGCCAAGCAGGGCGTCAAGCCCGAACTGCAACTCGCGATGGATAAGATCTATCTGAGCGACGGCAGCTCGTTCGATATCGACGGCCAATTGGTCGCCACTTCGAAATCGAAGTCCTCGAACAATCTCGGCCACACGGCGCTGACCGCGCTCGGCGGCATGCTGGTCGGCAATATGATCGGTAAGACGATCTTCCACACCGGCGGCGGCGGTGCGGTCGGCCTGGCGGCCGGCGCGCTCTACGGCCTCAACGCGAAAGCTAACTTCAACTTGCCGGCCGGCTCGGCCGTCACCGTGCAACTGACGCACAGCGTCACGGTTCGCCGCCAAGCACACCACTACCGATAGTGTGATGACGGTGTCATCCTGAGGAGGCCCTCAAAAGCGTCTCGAAGGACCGAGGCCTCGCGCAAGCGAGGCCTCGTTTTCTTATGTTGAACCTTTGCGCGGCGAGGTACGTTCCACCATCATGAGATACGCACGAACCGCCATTACCGCAGCTCTCGCGATCGCGCTGACGATCGGCGTCGCATTCGCCCAGAGCGCACCCGTCCTCTACTCGGGGACGCAGATCAACGCGATCATGGATAACCAACTCGACAGCGGAACTGCGCACCCCGGCGACCAGTTCTCGATGCACGTGGTCGCGCCGTATCCGCAGGACGACGACACGTTCGCCGGCGCCCAGATCACCGGACACGTACTCAAGGTCGTCGCGGCCGGCCGCGGCACCAATCCCGAACTTCAACTCGGCATCGACCGGATGACTTTGCGCGACGGAACGAGCATCGACTTGCCCGCGCAGGTCACCTCGGCCGGGACCAAACAACAGACGCGCAGCGGCGCGCAGGTCGCGCTCTCGACCATCGGGGGCATGATCCT
>JALYSX010000135.1 GCA_030854585.1 Vulcanimicrobiota bacterium | reverse complement strand
CACGTTTACGGTCCACAAGAACGCGACCAAGACGCAGATCCGTCACGCGATCGAAGATATCTTCAAGGTGAACGTCATCAAGATCAACACCGTCAACGTCGCCGGAAAGACGCGCAGTTCTGCGCGCCGTGGCCAACGGTCGTCGGGCAAGACGTCCGACTTCAAGAAGGCTATCGTCACCCTCAAGCCGGGTCAAAAGATCGAACTCGGCGGCGTCAACTATTTCGAGCAATAAGATGCCTGTTAAAAAGTATCGCCCGACCAGCGCGGGCCGCCGCTTCATCACGACGATGGATTTCTCCGACCTCTCGAAGGTCGATCCGCACAAGCCGCTTACCGAAGTGCGCCAGAAGCACTCGGGCCGCAACAACAACGGACACATCACGGTCCGTCATAAGGGCGGCGGCACTCGCAAGATCTATCGCATCATCGATTTCAAGCGCTCCAAGGATGCGATCCCGGCCAAAGTGGCGACGATCGAATACGATCCGAACCGCTCGGCCCGCATCGCGCTTCTCCACTACAAAGATGGTGAGAAGCGTTACATCCTGGCGCCCGTCGACCTCAAGGTCGGCGACGTCATCGAGTCCGGCCCCGCCGCGGACATCAAGACCGGCAACTGCTTGCCGATCAAGAACATCCCGGTCGGTACGGTCATCCACAACATCGAGCTTCGCCCCGGCGAAGGCGGCAAGCTCGTCCGTTCGGCCGGCGTCTCGGCGCAGTTGATGGCGAAAGAAGACGAGTACTCGCAGGTCCGCATGCCATCGGGCGAAGTGCGTAAGATCCACATCTTGTGCCGCGCGACCATCGGTCAGCTCGGCAACGTCGAGCACGAGAACCAGGTGATCGGCAAGGCCGGCCGCATGCGCCACATGGGCAAGCGTCCGAGCGTTCGCGGTATCGCCATGAACCCGGTCGACCACCCGCACGGCGGCGGTGAAGCGCGTTCGACCTCGGGTCGTCCGCCCACGACGCCTTGGGGTCAGATGACCATGGGCAAGAAGACGCGCCGCAACAAGCGCACGGCCAACATGATCGTTCGGAAACGGAAGGCGTAGTTCGATGGGTCGCAGTTTAAAGAAGGGTCCTTTCGTCGCCGAGTCGTTGGTGAAGAAGGTCGACAAGATGAACGACACGCGCGAGAAGCGCGTGATCAAGACGTGGAGCCGTGCTTCGACGATCGTTCCGACGATGGTGGGTCACACCATCGGCGTGCACAACGGCAAGATGCACATCCCCGTCTACGTTACCGAGAACATGGTCGGGCACAAGCTCGGCGAGTTCTCCCCGACGCGCCACTTCAAGGGGCACGGCGGCGACAAGGCCGGTGTTAAATAATGTCAGTTGATACCACGACCGCCGCCCAGAAGACGACGGCCGCCGCGCATCTCAAGTTCGCCCGCATGGGCCCGCGCAAGTTGCGCCGGGTCGCCGATGCGATCCGCGGCAAGAGCGTGCGTGAAGCGCTGGTCCTCCTCAAGTTCGCGGGCGTCTACGCCTCCGAGCCGATGGAGAAGCTGGTCAAGAGCGCGGTCGCCAACGCCGGCAACAACCACGACATGAACACCGACGAGCTCTACATCGTGCGCATCACGGTCGATGGCGGCCCGGGCGGGCGCTTCACCAAGCGTCTGGACCCGCGCGCTCAGGGCCGCGCGTACTTCAAGCGCAAACGCATGTCGCACGTCACGGTGATGGTGGGCGAACAGCCCATCGCCAAGGTACCGCGTCAGCGCGGCGGTGCGGCCATCTCGGTGACGCACAATCCGGCGACCCGCGCTCCCCGGAGCGCGACCCCGCGGACCGCGACCAAGCGCGCCGCAACCAAGAAGACGGCGGAGGCTGCGAGCTAATGGGTCAAAAAATTCATCCGATCGGCCTGCGTCTCGGTATCACGCGTACCTGGGACAGCCGTTGGTTCGAGAAGAAGAACTACATCGATTGGCTGCACGAAGACGTCGCCATCCGTAAGTTCTTCAACAAGTGGCAGCGTTCGGCCGGCATCAGCCGCGTCGAGATCGAGCGCCGCGCGAACCAGGCGAACGTCATCATCAACACCGCGAAGCCCGGTATCATCATCGGCAAGCGCGGCGTCGGTATCGAAGACATCAAGAAGAACCTCGAGAAGCTGACCGGCAAGACGGTCAAGGTCTCCGTCATGGAGATCAAGCATCCCGAGATCGACGCGCGCCTTGTCGGCCAGAACATCGTCGACCAGCTCGAGAAGCGTATCGCGTTTCGTCGCGCCATGAAGCAGGCGATCATGCGTACCATGAAGGCCGGAGCCCAGGGCGTCAAAGTCCAGGTCTCCGGTCGTCTGGGCGGTGCGGAAATCGCGCGTACTGAGCGCAACAAAGACGGCAAGGTGCCGCTGCACACGTTGCGCGCCGACATCGACTACGCGCACGTCGAAGCATTCACCACGTACGGCCGCATCGGCGTCAAGGTCTGGATATACAAGGGCGAAGTCCTCAAGGATCAGCCGCGTCTCGAGAACCGCATGGATCGCCAAGAGCGTCCGGGCACCGCATTCCGCGATCGTCGCGGCGGCGGCGCCGGCGCCGGTCGTCCCGCCCCGCGTCCCCGCTCGTTCGAGCCGGCCGCAGCGCCCGCCGACGCTGCAGTTGCGGTTGCCGAGCCGGTCGTAGAAGCCTCGGCTCCGGTCGTCGCTCCCGCTCCCGTCGTCGAAGCCCCCGCTCCGGTAGTCGAAGCGACGCCGATGGTGGAAGCCTCGGCCCCGGTTGTCGAAGCCGCTCCGGTTGTCGAAGCCGCACCCGTCGTTGAAGCGCCGGTCGCCGAAGCACCTGTTGCAGAATCTGCACACGCGGTTGAAGCCGACACATCGAACGAGGGAGCCGAATAGTCATGTTGACCCCAAAACGCGTCAAATGGCGCAAACAGCAGCGCGGACGTATGGACGGCCGTGCCCTGCGCGGAGCCACGTTGACGTTCGGCGAGTACGGACTGCAGGCGATGGAACCGTGTTGGATGACCAATCGTCAGATCGAGGCCGCGCGTATCGCCATGACTCGCCACATCAAACGCGGCGGTAAGGTCTGGATCAAGGTATTCCCGGACAAGCCGGTCACCAAGAAACCCGCCGAAGTCCGCATGGGCGCCGGTAAGGGAAATCCGGAGTGCTGGGTCGCCGTCGTGCGCCCGGGCCGTATTCTGTTCGAACTGTCGGGCGTCGAGCCGCAGGTCGCGCGCGAAGCGCTGCGCCTGGCCTCGGCCAAGCTGCCGATCGGAACGAAGATCGTCACGCGCGAGGAGACTGGATCCTGATGAAGAGCCCACTGAGCGAGTTCCGCGCCCTGACGGTCGCCGAACTTCACGAAAAGGCGCGCGACACGAAAGGCGAGTTGTTCAACTTGCGCTTCGCGCTTCGCACCGGTCATCTGACCGATTTCAGCAAGATCCGCGAGATGCGCCGCCAGTACGCGCAGATCCAAACCGTCATTTCCGAGAAGCGGATGGCCGAGGAACAACATGGAGCAGCCTAACGTGACCGCGGTCGAGACCGCCGAAGAGCGCAATGCCCGCCGCGTCAAGCAGGGCCGTGTCACTTCGAACAAGATGGACAAGACGATCGTGGTCGTCACCGAGACGCGCGTCCCGCATCCGGTCTACGGCAAGATCATCCGCAAGTCGGTCCGCTTCAAAGCGCACGACGAGAAGAACGAAGCCAACATCGGCGACCTGGTCCGCATCGCAGAGACGCGTCCGATCTCGCGCGACAAACGCTGGCGTCTGGTCGAGATCGTGGAGCGCGCGAAGTA
>JALYSX010000130.1 GCA_030854585.1 Vulcanimicrobiota bacterium | reverse complement strand
GAGTTTCTCTTCGAACGCAACCGGCTCAATGTCGCCGTCTCGCGCGCCCGCGCACTTGCCGTCCTCGTCTACTCGCCCGCCATCCTCAACGCCAAGACCACGAACATCGACGCGATGCGCCTGATCAACGGCTTGGATCTGTTCGTAGAGCTCGCGACCGGAGCAGTATCCCGATCAGGATCGTGAAGACGAGCGTGACGATGATGCAGAAGACCATCGCGCGGCGCATACCGAAGGCGAACGACGCGTCGAGCACCGGTTCGAGCGACGCCGCCCTGATTCCGGCTGGCGGCGAGGCGAGCAGCGCGAACGCGCCGCCGTGATGGATCGTCATCGCGGCCGCGTGCACGGTCGCAGGCGCATCGCCCGTGCCGGCTAACGACGCGGTCACGCCGGATGCCATGGTCGCGGCGAGCACCGCGCCGAGTGCGGCGATGCCGAGAACGCCGAATATGCTTCGGCTGAGCGCCATCGCACCGGCCGCGAAGCCCTGATCGGCGGCGTCGCAGACGCGCATGCCGGCCGCTTGCGCCGGGGTGAACACGGCCCCCCAGCCGAGGCCCATCACGAAGAGCGCTCCCGAGACTTCCCAGGCCGGCGTCGCCGCCGTGAACCAGAGCATCCAGATCATCCCGATGATGCTGGCGCCGAGCGCCAGCAAGGTCGTCGCGAACAATCCGATCGTGCGATCGAGACGCGCGCTGAACTGATTGGCGGCGAAGAACGCGACGTTGCTCGGCATCAGATAGAAGCCGGCCGCGAGCGGACCGGTGTCGAGGACGTTCTGCAGATAGAGCGTCGCGAGCAGCATGATCCCGAACCAGCCGAAGTTCAGAATGCCGATCGTGAGCGCCGCCCCGTTAAAGGTCGGGATCTTGAAGTAGGCGAGTTTGATCATCGGATGGGCAGAGCGCTTCTCGTGCACTATGAAGATCGCTAGGAGCGCCACGAAGACTCCGAACGAGATCAGGATCGGCGGTGCGAACCAGCCGGTCGCGTTCCCTTCGATCAACGCGAAGCTGAGTGCCATCAACGCGAGTACGCTTGCGACCTGACCGCCGATGTCGAGACGCGGTGCGACCTCCGCACGCCCGCTATCGACGAACGGCAGCGTGAACAAGACGAGCACGCCCATCGCGACCGAGATATAGAACACCGACGGCCACGCGAACGAGTGTACGAGTATGCCGCCGAGGACCGGCCCGACTACCGCGCCGAGTCCGGCGACCGGCAGTGAGAGCAGTGCGGAACCGAAGATGCCTTGCAATCCGCGTGCGACGATCAGGAGCTCGGAGCCCAGTGCGAGCGCGCAGGCCAGCGTCGCCAGCGTGAAGCCGACGACGGCGATCGTGAGGATCCGCTTGCGTCCGAAGAGATCGCCGAGTGTGCCGGCCGCAAGCGTGAAGCCGCCCTCCATCAGCGGATAAATGCTGACGATCCACTGCTGATCGGCGATGCCCGCATGTAGCGCCCGCTCGATCGAGGGCAACGCGAGATAGATGACGCTGATGTTGACGACCGCGACCAGGCCGGAAAGGTACATCCCGAGTCGCGCGATCCGCTCACGCAAGAGAGCGCTCATGCGGGTCCGGCTTCGCCGCCAAAAGCCAAGGCCCCGCATCGCTGCGGGGCCTTTCTTCGTGCTAGAGGTCTTCGGGGTTGATGCCCTTTAGCTTGTCGTACTGGGTCTTCTTCGGGGGCGCGTTGACGCTTGTGTGATCGCCGTAGTCGCCTTCGTACTGTACGGTCAGCGGCTCGCGATTGCGCTCGTATGCGCTCACCAGACGGCTCATGCCGTCGCCGTTGCCGCCCATCACCTCGGCCAGGGCCGCGTCGTCTGCCGTCATCGGCATGCCGGCGTAGATCTGGTCGAACGGCGTTGTGCGCGGACGTCCTTCTTCATCGACATCCTGACCTTCGGGGGTGATCTCGATGTTGCGATAGCGCGACATTCCGGTACCCGCCGGGATCAATTTTCCGATGATGACGTTTTCCTTGAGTCCGAGCAGCGGATCGTGCTTACCCTTGATCGCGGCGTCCGTCAACACGCGGGTCGTCTCTTGGAACGAGGCCGCGGAGAGGAACGACTCGGTCGCGAGCGACGCCTTGGTGACGCCCAAGAGAACCGGATTCGCGGTCGCGAGTTCGCCGCCCGACGCCTTGATCTTCGCGTTCGTTTCGGCGAAGACCGCGACTTCGATCAGTTGGCCCGGAAGCATCAGTGTGTCGCCGCCTTCGACGATCTTCACTTTGCGAAGCATCGAGCGAACGATGACTTCGATGTGCTTGTCGTTGATGTCGACGCCCTGCGAGCGGTAGACCTTCTGCACTTCTTGCACGAGGTAGTTCTGCAGCGCGGTCTCGCCGCTGA
>JALYSX010000121.1 GCA_030854585.1 Vulcanimicrobiota bacterium | reverse complement strand
ATGATGCGGCGATTGCGGCCGTAGGTCGGATCGAAAGCCGGGCGCTTCGCCGGCGCGATCACGAAGGCGCGCGGTGCGGCACAGATGCTGCTGCGCGCGGACTCGCCTTGGTCGTTCGCCGGAGCGTCGGCTGCGGCCAGCACTTGCACCGTCGGTTGCGTGTAGAACACCAGAGCGTTCCCGCCGGAGACGCTTTGGATCGCGACCACGTCGCCGGCACGCCGCTCGGCCTGGATCGTCTGCGCCAACTTGGGCACCGGTTTGAACGCTTCGGCATGCGGGAGAGCGATGATCGCGAGCACGTCGACCATCACCAGCATCGAGATCCCGAGCGCGTATGGAGCGTACCCGAGCAGCCGCCTACTGCAGACGCAGATCAGCGCGACGATCGCGCCGATCGCGACCGAGCCACCCATCACCACGAGGTCGGGCAAGAGCGCGTTGACGTCGCCCGCAAGCTTGTTGTCGCGGACGAAGACCACGATCGCGATCGCCATCAACCCGATGACGACCGGAACCGTGGCGCCCGAGACGATCGCCCCCAAGCGGCGCTTGCCGGAGCGCGCGAGATCGTCGAACCACATCCCGGTCAGCAATGCAAGCGCTGGAAGCTCGAGCGCGATGTAGTTCGGGAGCTTCGTCTTCGCCGCGCTGAAGAAGAGCAGGGGCGCGACGATCCAGACGATCGCAAGGCGGAGCAGGCGGCCCGTCTCGGGAGACGAGCCCTTGCGTAGGCGCGCTACGCCCCAGACCAAGGCGACCGGGAGAAACGCGATCCACGGAAAGAACCCGATGATCATCGCCGGTACGTAGTACCAGAACGGACCCGCCTGATTCTCGATGACGCCGGTGTAGCGCCCGATCGTATAGTGGACGATCTGCAGTTGAACGGCGGCGAAGCCGTCGCGCACGCCGAGGGCGACGAACCACGGCACGACGATCAGCACGAACGCGAGAAGCGACACGATCCACGCGCGCGCGCTCGGCAGACGCGTCTGCTCCGCGCGGGCGTTCCAGATCGCATACGGCACGATCACGAGCAGCGCGCAGACCGGCGCAACCGGGCCTTTGACAAGGAATCCGAGGCTGGCCGCGATCCAGCCGAAGATCCAGTAGCGATCCCGACCCGTCTGCAGGGCGCGGAACCACCAGAAGATCGAGAGCGCGACGGTGAGATCGAGCAGCGCGTCCATGATGGCCATCCGCCCGACGACCGCCTGCATCAGACACGACGAAAGGATCGTCGCGGCGAATACGCCTGCCCGCGTTCCGACTTGCCGCGCGACAGCATAGCCGGTCATCGCGCCCATCGCGATGGTCGCAAGCGCGGCCGGCAAGCGCAAGGCCAGCGACGTGACGCCGAAGAGCTTCGCGAAGATCGCACCGATCCAGAAGTAGAGCGGCGGCTGGACGTACCACGGATGCCCGTTGAGATGCATCACGACCCAGTCGTGCGTCAGGAGGATCTCCCGCGCGACTTCGCCGTACGCGGTCTCGCTATTGTCCCACAACGAGCCCGCGCCCAGGCCGGGCAGGGTGATGAGGGCGGCGATAACGGCACCCGCGATGGCGGCACGCGCCGGGCGTTCGGTGCCGATATGCTCTTGCACGAAGCAGTTGTTTGCGGCCGGATTGCGAAATCATGCGCAGTCATCACATCCACAGCACTCCTCGCCGCACTTCGCGTCAGCGGACGCCGCATCGCCGTCATCGGTAGCGGCGCCGAAGCGCTCTATGCCTCCCATGTTCTGCTCGATGCGGGAGCAGACGTCGCCGAGACCCTCGATGGCGCGATGCTGGCCGTCGCCGCGACCGGCGACGCGGCTCTCGATGCCGTGGTCGAGGAGGAAGCGCGCGAGGCCGGCATCCCGACCATCTCGCTCGTCGCAAGCGCGCAGATCGGCGAGCTTCGGTTCGGCATCGACCCGGGCGCGAGCCCCGAACAGTTCGCGCTGCGGATCGCGCGCGATCTGCCCGAACGGATCGGCGAAGGCTACGACCGCGCCGCCCGGGTGCTCGCCCACGCGCGCACCTATCTCGAAGCGATCCTTCCGCGCGACGAGGTCGCGCCGATCTTGCGCGAGTTGAGCGAACTCCCGATCGCGGAACTCGCCGCGATGGACGCGATCCAGATGGAGCACCTCGCCGAGGATCTGGTCGAACGCCACAAGACGGGCGCGCCCGATCCCGACGTCACCCACGCCGCCGTCTGCGCTTCGCGCGCAAGTGCTCTCGCCTTGATGCAGACGAAGACGGTCGCCGCGCGGCTGGCCGAGCGCGGGATCGCGACCACCATTCTGAACGTCACGACCACCGGCGACCGCGTGACCGACCGGCCCGTGAACGCGATCGGCACCGAGAACGTGTTCGTCACCGAACTCGAGACGGCGCTGCGCGAGAGGCGCGCCGACTACGCCGTGCACTCGTGCAAGGATCTTCCGAGCCTGCTCGCCTCCGACATGACGCTCGTCGCCATCTCGAAACGCGAGGATCCGCGCGACGCATATTGCAGCGAACGCTACCCCACGTTTGCAGATCTGCCGGGCGGCGCGCGCGTCGGTACGTCGAGCCCCCGCCGGCGCGCGCAACTCCAGGCGCTACGCGACGACCTGCGGTACGACGACGTCCGCGGCAACGTCGACACCCGACTGCGCAAACTCCGCGACGGCGACTACGACGCGATCGTGCTCGCCATGGCCGGGCTCAATCGTCTGCGCGCGCGCGCCACCCACACCGTGCCGTTCTCCGTCGAGGAACTGGTGCCGGCCGCGTCCCAGGGCGCGCTTGCGATCGAGATGCGTGCCGAAGAGAACCAGCTCGCCCACGAACTGCGGGCCGCCATCAACGACGATGCGGCCGAGCGCTGCATCGTAGCCGAGCGCGCGGCGCTGCGTACGCTCCGGGCCGGCTGCAACGCACCGATCGGCATCCACGCTCGCTACGACGGCGAGCTGATGCATCTGACGCTACGCTCCTACGTCGACGAGCGCTTGAAGGTCGCGATCGAGAACGCGGCCGTCGCGACGCTCGCGGAAGCCGAAGCCCTCGGCGCGAGGGCCGCCCGCGGCATCCTCGAAGAAGGTACGCCGTGATCCATCGTCCTCGCCGCCTCCGCCGCACCGCCGCATTGCGCGCCGCCGTTCGCGAACATCGCGTCAGCATCGATGCGCTGATCCAGCCGCTCTTCGTGGTCGAACGCGACCAGGATGCGGGCCCGATCGCCTCGATGCCCGGCATCTCACGCACGACCGTCGACCAGACCGTCGCCGAATGCTGCGAACTCGCCGATCTCGGCGTGCGCGGTGTCCTGCTGTTCGGAATTCCGGCGCACAAGGACGGGGTCGCGACCTCGAACTACGCGCCCGACGGCGTCGTGCAACGCGCGATCCGCGCGATCAAGGCCGCCGTCCCCGAAACGACCGTCGTCGCCGACCTCTGCAACTGCGAGTACACCGACCACGGCCACTGCGGCATCCTCGACGATGCCGGCGACGTGAAGAACGACGAGACCGTCGCGCTGTTGGTGAAGACCGCGCTGACCTACGCGACCTGCGGCGTCGACGTGATCGCACCATCCGATATGATGGACGGCCGGATCGAAGCGCTACGTAGCGCACTCGACGCGCACGGCTACGAACACATCGCCTTGATGGCCTACAGCGCCAAGTACGCATCGGCGTACTACGGACCGTTCCGCGAAGCGGCCGGCTCGACGCCCGCGTTCGGCGATCGCCGTACCTATCAGATGGATCCGGCCAACGCGCGCGAGGCGCTCCGCGAGATCGCGCTCGATATCGAAGAAGGCGCCGACATCGTGATGATCAAGCCGGGCCTGCCGTATCTCGACATCGTGCGCGAAGCCCGCGACGCATTCGACGCGCCGATCGCGGTCTACAACGTGAGCGGCGAGTACTCGATGCTGATGGCCGCGATCGCCAACGGCTGGATGGACGGCGAACGCGCTATCGACGAAACGCTCGCGTGCTTCGTACGCGCCGGCGCCGACATCGTGATCACCTACTTCGCGAAGGACTATGCCCGCCGCCACAAGTGACGTCACCGTCGTCCTGCTCGCAGGCGGCGAAGCGACGCGGCTCCCACGAAAGCTCGAACGCACCGACCACGGCGATCCGCTGATCGTCCGCGCTTACGAACGCCTCGCACCGCACTTTCCGGTCGTGATCTCGGCGTCCGCGACCTTCTCGCCGGAGATCGACGCGCGCCTCACCTGCCCGATCGTAATCGACCGCTGGAGCAGGCGAGGGCCGCTCGCCGGTATCGTCTCGGCGTTCGCGGCCTTCCGTACTCCACTCGCGTTTGTCGTCGCGGCCGATATGCCGCAGGCGGATGCGGACATCGCGAATCGGTTACTCGAACATTACAGCCGCGGCGACGATGCGGTGGTGCCGAAACATCTGGACGGCGTAGAGCCTCTCTGCGCGCTCTACGACCGCATTTCGCTCCTACGAAACGCGCCGCTCGTCCTTTCGATGAGCGGCGCGGTCCGCGATCTGCTAGCCGGTATGGAGGTCCGTTTCGTCCCGATGGAGACCGCGCGCTTTGCAAACATCAACACGCGCGATGACTGGGGCGGCGTCAGGGATCGAGCCGAAGGATCCGGTACTTCGCGGCAGGGAGCGCCGGACTGAATCGCAGGTCGCTGAGTCGAAGGGGCGTTCCACGCACGCAGGACGCTCCAGGCGATCTTGTACGCCTCGAGCCAGGCGGCCGCGATGAGGGCTCGGGTCCGGCCCGGCTGGATTTCGCGCCGTCGATCAGGTCGATGTTAAGGTCCATCGCTCCTTAGACGCGCAGCGATGCCGAAGTGTTGGTGGGAGGTTCCACCCTCCTCGGCGCAGTTACTACATCAGCACGCCCCACGCCACCAAGGAGCCCTCGCACATCGTGAGCATCGAACGCTCGATCTCCGCCTTCGTCCGCGCGCGCAACGTGATCGCTGGCGGCGTCAACTCGCCGGTGCGCGCGTTTCGTGCGGTTGGCGGCTCGCCGATCTTCATGAAGAGCGGCAGCGGCGCGCGCATCCGCGACGTCGACGATCGCGAGTATCTCGACTACGTGCTCTCGTGGGGCCCGCTCCTGCTCGGCCACGCGCATCCGAACGTCGTCAAAGCGATCACCGCAGCGGCCGTGCGTGGGAGTTCGTTCGGCGCGCCGACCGAGGCCGAGAGCGAACTCGCCGAGCTGATCGTCGCGATGGTTCCGTCGATCGAACGCGTCCGGTTCACGTCGAGCGGCACCGAAGCGACCATGAGCGCGGTCCGGCTCGCGCGCGGTTTTACCAAGCGCGACGCCATCATCAAGTTCGCGGGCTGCTATCACGGCCACGGCGACGCCTTCCTGATCGCGGCCGGCAGCGGAGCGCTGACCAACGGCGTGCCGAACTCGCCTGGCGTCACCGAAGGAGTGGCGCGCGACACGATCGTGCTTCCGTACAACGATGCTGAGGCCGTGCGCGGCGCGTTCGAAGCGAATCCCGACAGGATCGCCGCCGTGATCGTGGAGCCGTACGCCGGCAACATGGGGCTGGTACTTCCCGACGGCGGCTATCTTCAAGCGCTGCGCGAGATCTGCACCAAGTATGGCGCGTTGCTGATCTTCGATGAGGTCATGACCGGGTTCCGGGTCGCGCGTGGCGGCGTGCAAGAGCGCGATGGCGTGCTCCCCGACCTGACCACGCTCGGTAAAGTGATCGGCGGCGGCCTCCCGGTCGGCGCCTTCGGCGGCCGGGCCGACGTGATGGCAATGCTCTCGCCCGACGGTCCGGTCTACCAGGCCGGTACCCTTTCCGGGAATCCGCTCGCGATGGCGGCCGGCAGCTCAACCCTGAAGGCCGTCCGGGACGACGCCACCCTGTTCGAGCGCCTCGAAGTGCTGACCGCACTGCTGACCGCCGGCCTCTCGGCGGTCTTGGACAAGCACGGGGTCGCCCATACGACCGCCTACGCGGGCTCCATGTTCGGCCTCTTCTTCACGGCCGGCCCGGTCCGGGACCTGACCAGCGCCATGACGGCCGACACTGAGCGCTACGGAAAGTACTTCCACGGGATGCTCGACCGGGGCATCTATCTCGCTCCGGCCCAATTCGAGGCCGGATTCGTCTCGTCGGCCCACACCACCAAAGACATCGAGCAGACAATTGGGGCCGCTGACGAAGTACTAGCGGAGATATGATAGGAACTACGTGCCGCTAGTCTGCCTCGGGCTCTCCCACCATACCGCGCCGGTCGACGTTCGCGAACGCCACGCGTTCCCCGCATCCCGCATGGCCGAGACGTTGGCCGCCCTACGCGACTACCCGACCGTGCACGAATCCGCGATGCTCGCCACCTGCGGCCGCCTCGAGATCTATGCCGAACTGGAGGACTACGAGAGCGGCGTCGCCCAGCTCAAATCGTTCCTCGGTATCTACCGGCATTCGTCGGTCGACTACAAGCTCGAGGATTATCTCTATACGTTGCTCGGCAACCAGGCGATCGAACATCTCTTCCGCGTCAGCACCGGTCTCGATTCGATGCTGATCGGCGAAGCCGAGATCTTAGGCCAGGTCAAAGAGGCATACGTGCAGGCCCAGAAGGCGCAATCGATCGGGAAGACCTTGCATCGCCTCTTCCGCGAAGCCCTCAACGCCGGAAAGGCCGCGCGCTCGCAGACCGCCATCGGCGATGAGTCCACATCCATTTCGACCGCAGCGATCGAGATGGGCAAGGCCCGCCTCGGAACGCTCGACGGAAAATCGGTCGTCGTCGTCGGCGCCGGCAAGATGGGCCGCACCGCCGTGAAACGCCTGCGCAGCGAAGGCGCGAGCAGTCTGGTCGTCACCAACCGCACGATGGCTCGCGCACACGAACTGATCGCCGAAGTGGGCTTCGGCCAGGCGATCGACATGCCCGGATTGACCGAAGCGCTTGCGGATGCGGACATCGCGATCACCTCGACCGGCGCATCGCATTTCATCTTGGATCCGCAGAACGTCGGCGAAGCGATGCGCGCGCGCCCGGACCGTCCGCTCTTCGTGGTCGACATCGCGGTCCCACGCGATGCCGATCCGGCGATCGCGGAGATCCCGAACGTCTCGCTGATCGACATCGACGGTCTGCGCGATGTGGTCGACGAAAAGCTCGAGGCCCGGCGCGCCGCGATCCCGCAGGTCGAAGAGATCGTCGCGGAGTTCGTAGAGCGGTTCGGACATTGGTATCGCTCGCGCCTTGCCGTTCCGGTCATCGCCTCGCTCACGCAGAAGGCCGAAGCGATCCGGACGGCCGAGATCGAACGCCTGCTCGGCCGATGCCCGGACCTGACCGAACGCGAAAAGATGCTGGTGGTCGGCATGTCGCTGACGATCGTCTCGCGATTGCTTCATTCGACCGTCACTCGGATCCGCGAGAAAGCGGTTCACAATCATGCAGAAGCGCTCTCGCACGCGCGCGTACTCGACGAACTCTTCGAACTCAACATCGCCGATGCGGTGGCCGGCCTCGTGCCGCAGCTAGCCGGTCTCGACATTGAAGAGTAAAGCACAAGCCGTCCTCCCCCTCACCGGTAAGTCGGTGCTGATAACGCGCCCGCGACACCTCGCTCGCGCGCTCGCCGACGCATTGATCGCGCGCGGCGCCGAAGCGATCGTCGTCCCGACCATAGAGATCGTCCCGGTGATCGACGCCTCGATCTCGAAGGATCTGACCCGCCACGCCTGGATCGCGCTCACGTCGGCCAACGCGGTCGAGAGCCTGATCGCGTCGCTGGCCGCCAGCGGTCGCGACGCCCGCGACATCGGCGAGTGCAAGATCGCGACGATCGGGCCGGCCACCGCCGCCGCCGTGCGCAAGCGCGGGTTGAAGGTCGACCTCGTCTGCGAGCGCGCGACCTCGGAAGAGTTCGCGAAGGAACTGCTCGCGCTCACGGCCGACGACGACCGGATCCTGCTCTATCAGGCTCGCGACGCGCGCAAAGCGCTACGCGAAGCGCTCGAAGCGACCCACGACATCACCGTGCGCACGGCCTACGCGACGCGCTTGTGGATCGCGCCGGAACTACGTGGTGCGGTCGACCGCGCCGACGCGCTCACGTTCGCGTCGTCGTCGGCGATCCGCGGCTTCGTCAAGAACGGCGCCAGCGCCGAAGGCAAGATCGTCGTCTGTCTCGGCCCGATCGTCGCGCGCGAAGCGGCCAAGGCCAAGATCCACGTCGACGCCGTCGCGGAGGACTACACCTCGGACGGCATCGCAAAGGCCCTCGCGGAGTTCTATACATCCGCCAAGTCCTGACCGTCGGCGGCATCGTCGCCGCGCTCGCGGTCGGCTTCGCAACGCTTGCGGGCGGCGGCTGGCAAGCAGCACTCGTCCTCTTCGCCTTCTTCATCCCTTCGATCGCACTCTCGCGACTCGGCCGCGCGCGTAAACGTACGCTCGTCGATATCGGCAAGCACGGCGCGCGCGATGCAAGGCAAGTCCTCGCGAACGGCGGCGTAGCCGCGCTCTGCGCGCTGATGGCCTGGCGATTTGAAGGCGCTTGGCTCGCGGCGTTCGCCGGAGCGTTCGCCGCCGCGAGCGCCGACACGTGGGGCACCGAGATCGGCACGCTCGCCCGGCGGGCGCCGCGTTCGATCCTGACGTTCGCGCCGCTCGCCACCGGCATCTCGGGCGGCGTCACCGTCGCCGGCACGCTTGCAGAGATCGCAGGCGCTGCGTTCGTCGGGCTCGTCGCGCTGCTGGTCGGCATCGCCGCGTTCTTGCCGATCGCGATCGGCGGCGTCGTGGGTGCGCTGGTCGACTCCATTCTCGGTGCGAGCCTGCAATCGTTGCGGCACTGTCCGGCCTGCGATCGCGATTGCGAGACCGATCCACATGATTGCGGCACCGCCACCGCCTCGCGCCGGGGCCTCGTCTGGTTCGGCAACGACGCCGTCAATCTCGCCGCCACGTTCACCGGTGCGCTCGTCGCAGGGATGCTCGCGTCGTTCGGCCCAATCCTTCGACCGTGACGCGTCGCCTCGCCGAACCTCACCGCATGCTCCCCGCGTTTCCGACTGCGCGCTACGACATCGTCTACGTCGATCCGCCGTGGCACTACTACGGGAGCGGCGTGAAAGATGCGGCGGCCGCCAAGCACTATCCGCTGATGACGCAGGAAGAGCTCGCGAACCTCGACGTCAAGAGCATTCTCAACAAACGCGCGGCGGTCTTCATGTGGGCGACCGGGCCGCGTTTGAACTACGCGATCGACCTGATCGCTCGTTGGGGCTTGCACTACCGCGGGGTGGCATATGTCTGGGTGAAGACGAACCGGCGCGGCGCGATCATCGCCGGACAAGGCGTACCGCCGACCTTTACCAAGCCGACGACCGAGTTGCTCCTCGCCGCGACGACCAATCGAACGGGCCGGCCGTTCCCGATCCTCGACTTCGCGCAGGCGCAAGTCGTATTGCACGCTCGGGGCGAGCATAGCGAGAAGCCGGAGATCTTTCGCGCGCACATCGAGGCGCTCTGCGGCGATCGACCGCGCATCGAACTCTTCGCCCGCCGCCGCGCTCCCGGCTGGGACGCCTGGGGCGCCGAGACCCCGGTCTAGCTAAGCGTACTTCTTTTCGAGGTACGCGATGATCGCATCGTCGTCGTCTGCGATGGTGGTGTCCCCATCGACCATGACCGGGATGCCGGTCTGGCCAGAGACGTCTTTGACGAGCTGGCGGTCGGCATGGGCGGTCGGTACGTTGATCGTCTTGTAGTCGAGCAGCATATCCGTCATTTTGCTCCGGACGCGAGCGCAATACGGGCACCATTCGGCCTGGTAGAGAACGATATTCGTGTCTTTCATCAACGGTTTGAACGCGCCGGGGCGACCGGCGGTTGCACGAGCATCACGAACGTCACGAACGAGCATCCCGGAGCGCTTCTCGGCTGCTTCACACGAGGAATGAATGGGCAACCTGACCCTGCGGAACCTTCTAGCGGCAGCCCTGCTGGGCTCTCTGCTTCTGCATGGCGTCGGCGCCTATCTGGTCCCGAAGTTCGCGCATCTGGCCTCGCTCGTCGCGGTCGAAACGATCTCGTTCACCCAGGTCAAGCGCATCGAGATCACCCACCTCTCCACCCCGCCTCGCCCGTCGACCGCCAAAGCCAAGATCGTCCCCGACCCGCACGTCGCCGCCACGCCCGCGCCGAGCGCCAAGCGCGACGACTCCAAGGGCACACCTCCGCCGGCCGCACCACCCGCTTCGACCCTTCAGGTCGCGACGCAGCCGGTCGCCGACAACGCGAAGCAGTCGCCGCAACCGCCGGCGCCGACGCCACGGGCCACGCCGAGCGCCGACGTCCGCGAACCGGCGACGACCACCAACAACCATGTCGCCAGCGGTTTCATGCCGTTCGGCGCGACCGCAGCGACGCCCGTGCTCGACCCGAGCGCGCGCCATCAACTCGAAGCGCTCAACGTTCACGTCACGATCGTGGTGATCGTCGGCGATGACGGCCGCACCAAGAGCGTACGCTTCGATCCGCCGATCGACAAAGCGCTCGAGGGGCAGATCCAGGATCTGCTGGCGAGCGCGAACTGGGATCCGGCCTACTGCGGCGGCGGCATCCCCTGCGAAGCGACCGCGACGATCAGACTGTAAGGCCGGCGCTCGACCGACGTCGCGCTGAAGCCGCGCGCGTAGGCGTAGATCCCCGTCTCCGCATCCTCTGCCAGCAACTCGACCCCGCGACCGCCCAGTCCCGGAGCCGCGATCTCCATCTGCGCAAACGCGATCGCGCGCGCCATCGTCGCGTTCAACTGCGTGCGCGCGAACCGCATCTCCGGCACTGCGAACGCGCGCGCGCCGCCGAACTGCGTGGCGAACAACGCGACCGGAGCGGCCCCGCTCGTGCCATCGACCCGTAGCAGCCCGCGCCGGTCGAACGGACGTTGGATCGCGAACGGAAGGTAGAGATCGTGCACGGCGCTCGCCGTAAACGCGCGCGTCCAGAAGAGCGCTTGGCCGCCACGATAGGCCCACTGGCGTGCGAAGCGCGTCGCCAGCGCGAACGCATCGCCCGCATCGATCTCGCAGACGGCCAAAACGTCGGGAGTCGTCTCCTCGATCGTCGTCGCGAGCCTCAGCATCGCGCCGGGCGCGCGCAGACCGAACGCCCGCACGTACGCGAGCGTCAGGTCCGTCATCCTAGAGGATCGACTTCCCGAGACCGGAGCAGATCAGGCCGACTGCGAGCGCCGCGGTCTGATTGCGATGATCCAGGATCGGATTGATCTCGACCATCTCGATCGAGCCGAGCCGACCGGACTCCGCCAACATCTCCATCGCCAGATGCGCTTCGCGATACGAGAGACCGCCTTTCACCGGCGTCCCCGTACCGGGCGCTTCGCTCGGATCGATGCCGTCCATATCGAACGAGACGTGCATGAGGCGATCTCCGGCGCCCGCGATCGCGACCGCCTCTTCCATCACGCGCGTCATGCCCAGGCGATCGACGTCGCTCATCGAGAACGCCTTCACGCCGGACTTGCGCAGGATCGCCTTCTCGTGCGCGTCGACATCGCGCAGTCCGATCTGCACGGTCCGCGCCGCATCGGCGAAACCGTTCTCGAGCGCGAACCAGAGCGGCATGCCATGGACGTTTCCACTCGGCGACGTATCCGGCGAGTTGATGTCGCTGTGGGCGTCGATCCAGACCAGACCGGGCGCGTAGCCGCGCGCGCGCGTCAGGCCGGCGAGCGTGCCCATCGCGATCGAATGGTCCCCGCCGAGCACGATCGGGAAGCCGCCTTCGCGGACGGCGCGTTCTACCCGGCCGGCGAGTTCGTCGCAGACGGATTGGATCGTGCCGAAGAATTTCGAATTCGCCTCGTCCGGCGCGGCCTTCTCGCGGATCGGCACGTGTAGGTTGCCGTGATCTTCGATGTGCGCGATGCCAAGCGCCGTCAGCCGTTCGTGCAGCCGTGCATAGCGCACCGCATACGGGCCCATGTCGACGCCGCGTCGGCTCGCGCCCAGATCCATCGGCACGCCGATGATGTCGACGCGACCGCGCGCCGCAGGTGATGTATCGCTCACGGGGTTCCGACTTTCTCGACGCGCGCGCCGAACACATGCGTGACGATCACGCGCAGGGTGCCGGCGACCGGAACCGCGATCAGCATGCCGACGATGCCGGCCATCTCGCCGCCCACGAGCAGTGCGATCAGCACGATCAGCGGGCTCAGGCGGACCTGCCGGCTCACGATGTTCGGCGCGATCAAGTGGCCTTCGACCTCGAAGATCAGTAAGAACACGATGCCGACGATGACCGCGTTGCCCCAGCCGTTGTTGAGCAGCGCGATCAGGAACGACGGCGTGAACGCGAGCACCGCGCCGACGTACGGGATCAGATCGCCGACCGCCGCGAGCAGACCGAGCAAGAAGGCGTACTTCACGTGTAGCAACGCGAGCGCGATCGTGATCAACACGCCGACCGAGAGCGCGACCAGCAGCTGGCCGCGGATGAAGCCGCCGATCACGTCGTCGATCTCATCGAGGATGTGCAGGGTCGAGCGCAACTTGGCCTCGGGGATCATCGCGAAGAACGCGTGCTTGAGATTGTCCATGTCGAGCAGCAGGTAGGCCGTGAAGAGCGGGATGATCACGAACGTCGCGAGCGCCGCGACCGTACCGAGCAGGATCGTCACCGCGTGGCCGGCCGTCTCCAGGCCGTGCAGACGGGACCACTCGATCACCTGTCCGGGGACCTTGGCGAGTTCCGCGCGCATCCATTCGGGCAGACGCGCAGCGATCGGATTATGCGGATCGTTCACGAAGGCGTTGATCTGCGCCATCGTATCGGGGTAGTGCGCGATCAACTGGGTGATGTCGTCGGCGATGCGTGGCACGATCAGCCAGCCCGCGAGCGAGAGCGTCGCCGCGATTCCGGCGTAGACGGTGAGGATCGCGACCACGCGCGGCATCCGGTGCTCGAGCCAGTGGACCGCCGGGTAGATCAGGTACGCGAAGAAGATCGCGCCGACCAAGATGTAGAAAATCGTATGGATGCGGTCCAGGAATCCGACCAGCGCGTCGGCCAGATAGAGGCCGATCGCGAGAACCATCAGGAGCTTGAGCGCATAGGTCAGGCGGCCTTCGGTCAGCCATCCCCAGGGGTTGGGCCGGTGCTCGTTCACGGCTTGGCGGGCTTCACCGGCACCGGGAAGACCCGTTTGACGATCGCCGTGAAGGCGTTGGTGGCGACGTTGACCGGGCGCTTGGCCCAGGCGGCGCCGGGGTTATAGCCATCGTCCAGGTCCATCGCCCAGAGAAAGGCCTTGTGTTTGGCGCGTAGGTCCAGGCTCCAGGCCCGGGCACGCTCGAACGCACCGGGGTCCCGCGCGCCGAGGAGGGCCGCAACCCCGGCGTCGTCGGTCGCCCGCGAGACAAGATCGGCGAACGTGCGGTAGCCGATCCCGAAGACCTTGAGCAAGCCCGAATCGGTCGGGCTCTGACCGTAGAGATAACTGCCGAGCGTGCCGGCCGAAGCCGCGCGTGCCTTGTCGATGAGCCGGGGTAGCCAGGCAACACCGTCGAGTTCGATGCTCCAGCGGCGGGGCGGAGCGAGCCGCAGGTCCGGGATTTGGGTCATGCGCGCGGGTTCGCGACGAAGGCATATGACTCCGGTACTGCGTAAATCCGTGCGATGAAACAGAGAGCCACCCTTGCAGTTCTCGCGGTCACCCTATTGGCGTTCTCCGCGTGCGGCCATCGCGACACCGCGCGGCCCGGTCAGCTCACCCTCGGCATGGTCACCGACGTCGGCGGCCTGGGCGATCGTTCGTTCAACGATTCCGCGAACGCTGGTTTGATGCGGGCGAAGACCCAACTCGATGCGTATACGCAAGTGCTGCAGTCCCGTTCGGCGGCCGACTATCAGCCGAACCTCAACGCTCTCTCGAATCAGAAATTCCAGATGATCTACGCCATCGGCTTCTTGATGAGCAAAGATCTCGACACGGTCGCGAAACAGAATCCAAGCACGCACTACACCATCATCGATGCGGTCGTCGACGAGCCGAACGTCGTTTCGGTGACGTTCAACGAACAGGACGGATCGTTCTTGGCAGGTGCTCTTGCGGCGATGGTCAGCAAGACGCATCACGTCGCGTTCTTGGGCGGCCTGGACATTCCGCTCTTGCGCAAGTTCGAGGCGGGCTTCACCGCGGGGGTGCACGAGATCGATCCGACCGCGAAGGTCGACGTGAAATACGTCGGCAGCTTCGACGACGTCGCTGCGGGCAAAGAGTTCGCCAACGTGCTCTATAATTCGGGCGCCGACATCATCTATGCCGCCGCCGGCAAGGCCGGACTCGGTGCGATCGACGCGGCCAAAGCACGCCCCGCCGGAACGTTCGTGATCGGCGTCGACTCGAATCAGGACGACATCGCGCCGGGCAAGGTGCTCACCTCGATGGTCAAGCACGTGGACATCGCCGTCTTCGACGCCGCGCAGGCGCTCAAGAACGGCAAGCCGCTCACCGGTCACGTGACGCTCGGCCTCAAGGAACAGGCGATCGGCCTGACCGACTTCAAGTATACGTCGAACATCGTCGGCCCGGAGATGCGCAACCGTCTGACCGGCATCCAGCAGGCGATCATCAACGGCCGCATCAAACCGCCTTCGACGCGCGAGGAACTCGCGACGTTCAAGCCGGTGAAGATGTAGTCACCGCGTTGGAAGCTGCACTCGAAATGCGCGGGATACGCAAGACGTATCCCGGCGTCGTCGCCGTCAATGGCGTCGATCTCGACCTCTTCCCCGGTGAAATCCATGCTCTCGTCGGCGAGAACGGCGCAGGCAAGTCGACCCTCGCGAACATCGCCTTCGGCGAAGTCCGGGCCGACGCCGGCACGATCCAGGCCAGCGGCACGGTCGGTCTGGTCCACCAGCATTTCGAATTGGTCGGGCGTTTGCGCGTCTGGCAGAACATCGTTCTCGGCCGCGAACCGCGCAACGGCATCCGGATCGACGAAGCCGCCGCTCGCAAGTTGGTGACGGATCTCGCCGCGAAGAACGGTCTCGAGATCGACCCCGATGCGTTCGTCGAAGATCTGCCGATCGGCGTGCAACAACGCGTCGAACTGCTCCGCGAACTCGAGCGCGAGCCCACCGTCCTATTGCTCGACGAACCGACCGCTGCGCTCGCGCCGGCCGAGATCGACTCGTTCTTCAAGACCATCACGGCGCTCGCCGCGCGCGGTACCGCGATCATGATCGTCACGCACAAGCTCCAAGAAGTTATCGCGTACTCTCATCGTATCAGCGTGATGCGTCACGGCACGATCGTCGCAAATCTCGATACCCATTCGACGAGCATCGACGATATCGCACGCGCGATGGTCGGTGGCGACCTGCCGCCGGTCGCCGAACGCGAACCGACGACGACCGCGCCCTGTCTCACCATCACCGACGTCAGTGCCGGCACCGGCGGAGGAAAGGCCGACGGCGTGACGCTCGAAGTCCGCAACGGCGAGATCGTCGGTATCGCCGGCGTCGAAGGTAACGGCCAGACGGCTCTCGCCGACGCTATCGCGAAGATGATCGACTATCGCGGAACCATCGATCTGGACGGCTATCCGGCTATCGTCCCGCAGGACCGTCACCGCGAAGCGCTCGTCATGTCGTGGTCGATCGTCGACAACGCGGTACTCGGGCGCCAGCACGATCCGGGCATTCAAAAAGGTCTCCTACTCGACGGCTCGCGCGCGCGCGCCGATGCCGAGGCGATCAAAGAACGCTTCGACGTCCGCTGTGCCAATCTTGACGTCGCCGTAAGAACGCTCTCGGGCGGCAATCAACAGAAGATCGTCGTCGGCCGCGCGCTCATCGACAATCCGAAGTTCGTCCTCGCTTACAACCCGACGCGCGGTATCGACGTGGGTGCCGCCGCGCTCGTGCAGTCGCGCCTCATGCAGGCGCGCAACGCCGGAGCCGCCATCCTCTTGATCTCTTTCGAACTGGACGAAATCCTGACGCTTGCCGATCGTATTCTCGTGATGTATCGCGGCAAGGTCGTGGGCAACTTCGAACGCGCGCGGGTCGACCGCGGCGCGATCGGCCGCTTGATGGCAGGCTCGGCCGCATGAAGGGCTTCCTCCGCATTCTGAGCGGGCCGGCCGGCACGCTGCTCTTAGTCGTCGTGATGATGTCGATCGTGATGATCGGCCAAGGAACGTCGCCCATCGATGGGTTCGCGGCGCTGGGCCTCGGCACGCTCGGCGGCCCGCGCGAGATCGCGGAGACGCTCGCCCAGACGACCGCCCTGCTCTTCCCGGCGCTCGGCATCTGCCTCGCGTTCCGAGCGGGTCTCTTCAATATCGGCGCCGAGGGTCAACTCCTTTTGGGCGGTCTCGCTGCCGGCGCACTCGGCGCGCATTTCAGCGGCCCGGGTTGGATCGGGATCATCGTCATCCTCGTTGCGGGCTTCGCCGGGGGCGCACTCTGGGGCGCGCTTGCCGGTTGGATGAAGTCGCGGTTCAACGCCAACGAGATCATCTCGACCCTGATGCTCAACTACGTCGCGATCTCGATCGCGAACTATCTGGTCTCCGGCCCGCTCAAGAGTCCGCTTGCAAGCGGCGCCGAGACCGCACCATTACCGCCCGCCCTATGGCTGCCGACGTTGTGGCCGGATACGCGCCTGACGATCGCCCTGCTGATCGCAATCGCGATCGCATTCGTCTTGCAGTTCGTGTTTACCAAGACGGTCTTCGGCTACGAACTTCGTGCGCTCGGCGAAGCACCCGAAGCCGCCCGTCGCAACCGCGTGAATATCAATCGCCTGACGTGGGTCGTGATGGGGCTGTCCGGCGCGATCGCCGGTCTGGGCGGCGCGGCCATCGTCTCTGGTGAATTGCACCGCTTCAACACCCAGCTCTCGCCGGGATACGGCTTCACGGCGATCGCGGTCGCACTTGTCGGCGATCTCCACCCGTTATGGGTCTGCGTAGCGGCGCTTGGTTTCGGCATTCTGGAGTCCGGCGGCATCGCGTTGCAAGTCAGCGCCGGCATCTCGAAGGAAGCGATCCATCTCATCGAGGGAATCATCATCCTCGTGTTGGCCGCGCGCCGCTACATGACGACTCGCGTCGAGGTGCCCGCGATATGACGCAGTCCGTCATCGTCACTCTGCTGGTGCTCACGATCGTCAAATCCGTTCCGATCATCTATGCCGCTCTCGGCGGAGTGATCTCGGAGCGCTCGGGCGTCATCAACATCGGGCTCGAAGGCATGATGGTCGCGGGCGCGTTCAGCGCCGTCTCGGTAAGCTATGCGACGGGAAGCCCGATCTTCGGCCTCGTCGCCGGCGTCATCGCCGGAGCGGCGATCGGCTGGCTCCTCGGCATCGCAGCGACGAAGTTCAAGGTCGACCAGATCGTCGCCGGAATCGGTATCAACCTGATCTGCACCGGTGGCGCGGCCTACGGGCTCGTACTGATCTTCAATCAGCCAGGCGCGTCGAAATCGGTGCCGGCCCTCGGCGGGCCGAATCTTGCGCTCTTCGACCTGCATCTCGGCGCCGTGGCACTGCTCGCCTTCGCGTTCGTCTGCGCACTTGGATTGAACTGGCTGATCTACAAGACGCCGTGGGGTTTGCGCGTGCAGGCTTGCGGCGAGAATCCGCTTGCGGTGAAGTCTGCCGGCCTCGACCCGCTCAAAGCGCGTCTGCTCGCCGTGACGATCAGCGGCGCGCTCGCCGGACTCGGCGGTGCCTTCCTCTCGATCGGTGAGTTGAACATCTACTCGGACGGTATGACCGCCGGCCGCGGTTTCATCGCGCTCGCCGCCGTGATCTTCGGCCGCTGGACTCCGTTCGGCGCAACCGGCGCCGCGATCTTCTTCGGCTTCTTCGAGGCACTGCAGTACGTACTCCAAGGTCAGGTCTCGTGGCTCCCGGCCGACGCGATGACCGCACTGCCGTACGTCGCCGCCCTCGTGGCCCTCGCCGGCATCACCGGCCGCGTCCGCGCCCCCGCCGCCGACGGCGTTCCGTTCTAGCGTAAGCGAACGTGGAAGAGTTCTCGCTCGATCACGTGCAGCTTGCGATTCCGCCTGGCGGAGAGGACATCGCTCGCGCGTTCTACGTCGACCTGATCGGCTTCACCGAGATCCCCAAGCCCCAAGAACTCGCAAAGCGCGGCGGCCTCTGGCTCCGCTGTGGAGTCGTCAGCATCCACCTCGGCGTCGATTCCGCATTCGCACCCGCAACCAAAGCGCACCCAGCGCTCCGCTCCACGGGATATGTCGCGCTTCTCGAACGGCTCGCGGCGAGCGGCATGACGATCGTGTCGGATCCACTACCCTTCGACGGACGAGCGCACTGCTACATCACAGATCCCTTCGGAAATCGCATCGAACTCATCGACGCATGACCAACCTGCGCGGTGAAATCTGCTCGTTGCGCCCGTACGCCGCCGGCGACGTCGACGCTCTTCAAGCGGCCGGGAACCATTTCGAGGTCGCGCGCTGGTTGACTGCGCGCTTTCCGTATCCGTACACGCGCGCGGACGCAGCCGCGTGGGTCGCAATCGCATCGGCCGAAAACCCTACGGACACATTCGTGATCGATGTCGACGGCGCGTTCGCCGGGTGCGTCGCTATCCAGGTGCACGACGGCGAAAAGACGGGCGTCGCCGAGTTCGGCTATTGGATCGCGCCCGCTTTTTGGGGACGCGGAATAGCCACAGAAGCGGCTTGCCTGCTCGTGACCCACGCCTTGTACGCGCGCTGCTTGCGGCGACTCGAAGCAGAGGTGTTCGCGCCGAACCTCGCTTCAGCTCGCGTTCTTCAGAAATGCGGCTTCGTCAAGGAAGCCACGATGCGTCGGCGCGTCACCGATCGAGAAGGCAACCTCCTCGACGCGTATCTCTACGCGAAGCTCGCGACGGAGCCGCGCTAGCTTCCCGAGGTTAGTTGGCGGATATGGGCTTCGTCGTAGTGATTCGTCCCGACGTTGAGCCCGGTCGAGAGATCGGCCTGGGCCAGATCGGTAGCGAGATGTTCGATGATCGTGTCGTCGTCGTCCGCGTCGGCTTCCAGATCGACCGCTAAATAGCTCGGCGTCCGGCCGTAGAGCACGATCATGTCGGTCTCTTGCGTGTCCAGATCGAGATACGACGCGCGTACGACGCGCAGAGCGTCGCCGTCGTCGAGCGTTCCGTCCTTGGCGAGCCACCAGCCGGTGAGATTCACCTCGTAGCTGGGGTCATCGGTGTAACTGCCGAGCCCGACGGCTCCGCTATCGGTGTCGGTAAGCAACCAGCGCGCGACGGTATCCATGGCGCGGCGGATTCGAGCCGATGCCGACCGCCCCCTCGGACGGCAGGCTTAACCACGACGACCGCCAAGCCGATGATTCAAGAAGATGCGTCGCTTGTTTTGGGTCTGCGTCGTCGGGTTACTCGTCCTCCAGGCGAGTCTTCCGGCGCGCGCGGAAGTACCGCTCGCCCTTTCGCATCTTTCGTCCTACCTTCGCGCGATGGCACGGCACGCTCCCGGGATGGTCGCGCTCGACGTGATCGACCTCGCCAGCGGATACTCGACGGGCTACGATGCGAGCGAATCGATGCCGGCCGCGTCGACGATTAAGATCCCGGTGATGGTCGAAGTCTTCCGCCAACTCCAGGACGGCCGCTTCGATCTCAATCATCGCGTCACGCTTCGCCGGTCCGACAAGGACTGGGGCTCCGGCGAACTCTGCGACGCGACACCCGGCAAGTCGTACGCGGTCTCGTATCTGCTCGCTAAGATGATCGACATCAGCGACAACACGGCGACGAACATGCTGATCCGCCTGGTCGGGCGCCACAACATCAACTCGAGCATGTATGCGCTCGG
>JALYSX010000105.1 GCA_030854585.1 Vulcanimicrobiota bacterium | reverse complement strand
CCATGCAACGATACGGGATCTCGTAGGTCGTTCCGGGCGCCAGGCGCGTCGTAGTCGTGCCGCTTCCCGACGGGTTGTGGACGTCGATCGGGTACGAGCTCCGTGCGATCGCATCGTCGAAATGTCTTGCTTGGAGCACGTCGTCGCGGGTGAGGGTGTAGCGGCCGACGATCCGGCGGGACTCGCGGATACCGATCTGCGTGCCGGTCGCCGCCAAGCGGGCGTTCGCGAAGCCCGGTACGCGTTTTTGGAAGAACCGGACGAGCTGCATCACCTGGGCGCGCGCCTCGACCTCGGCGCGCGTGAGATCGTCGGGATCGAGCGGATCGACATCGGTGACCCGCGTCATGTTGACGGTCACCTCGTCCGGGTAGGGCGACGCGAAGAACGAGACGAGTTCGCGCGGGACGTCGACCTCGCCGGCGTCGCGCGCGGCTTGCCAAAGTTCGTAGAGTCCCGCGACGGCCGTGAGCGCGGGGCCATGGCGTTCGTGGGTCTTGAGCGAGGTCCTCATCTGATCGGGATGCATCCGAAGATAGACCGCCAGTCGGTCGAGGTCGACGTGGCTCAGACGGAACATCAGACTGGCCGGCTGGACGCGCCCGCGTTCGTCACCCTGCTGGGTCGGGACGCCGGCGGAGGCGGCGACGTAGGCGTCTGCGGTCGAGTCGATCGTGATCGTACCACGGTAGGCGCGCTCGCCGGCGACGGTCGCGATCACCGCTCGATCCACCTCGGTCGTGCCGTCCGAGCGTGCGCGAAGTTCGGCGCGCAAGAACCATGCATGGAGCAGCAGATCGACGCCGGCCTCGTTCATCATCTCGAAGAGCAGCGCTTTGTGCGCCTCCGGATCGAACGGGGTGATCGTCGGCACGTAGTCCGAGGCATCTACGATGTGGCCGGGCGACGCGCCGGTCCGCATCAAGCGCTCGACGATCTCTTGCGCGATGCCGCCGACGATGCGTTTCTCGCCGGAGTGGAAGGTCATCCAGGGGCCGACCATCGATGCGGTCGCGGTGCCGCCGAGAAAACCGTAGCGTTCGATCAGCATCGTGCGGGCGCCGTGTCGCGCCGCCGCGAGCGCCGCCGCACATCCCGCGTTACCGCCGCCGAGAACCAGGACGTCGTAGTCGCGCATTTCTGCGCTCGTTCGCCGCTCGCTTAGAAGGCCATTCTCGACGTTCGCGAAAAGCCGAAACGATGCAAGAAGTCGTCTCGGGCGAGGACCGGAACCAAGCGCTGTTCGCACACCTCTCGGGGTTGCTCGCGGTGACGGGCATGCCGTTCGCGCACGTCGTCGGACCGCTCGTGTTCTATCTGATGGCGAAGAACAAGCCGTCGGACTTCGCGCTCGAGAACGCCCGCGAAGCCCTGAACTTCCAGATCACCGCCGGTATCGTCTACACCGTCGCGATCGTCGGATACATCGTCGGCATCGTCTCCGCCGTCTTCGGCGCGCCGACGCGCGCGCACACGACCGAACCGGCGGCCGCGTTCTTCGCGAGTTTCGGCCTCGGATTCGCGTTTCTGCTCGGCGGCCTCGCGTACGGCATCTTCGACCTGATCTGCATCATCCTCGCCGCCATCCGGGTCGGCGACGGCGAGACCTTCCGCTACCCGCTCTCGATCCGCTTCGTCCGTTAGTGTACGCACGCTCCGCGCAGTTCTACGACCCGCTCTATCGTGCGATGGGCAAGGACTACGGCGCCGAGGCGCGCCGCGTGCGCGAGATCGTAGAAGCACGGAAGCGTGCTGTCGGGAACGTGCTGCTCGATGCGGCCTGCGGCACCGGTCTGCACCTCCAATATCTGCGCGAGTGGTACGACTGCGAAGGCATCGATGTCGATCGCGCGATGCTCTCGATCGCCGCGACCCGCGTGCCCGACGTGCGCCTGCATTGCATGGACATGATCGGCTTTCACCTCGACCGCAAGTTCGATGCGATCGTCTCGCTATTCGGCTCGATCGGCTATTTGCCGAACGCCGGCCGGCTCGATCAGGTGGTGCGCGATATGGGGCGCCATCTCAATCCGGGCGGCGTGGTGATCGTCGAGCCATGGATCGCTCCGGAGAAATGGGAAGACGGCCTGGTCCAAGCGCTCTTCGTCGACGAGCCGGACCTGAAGATCTCGCGGATGTCGGTCAGCCGCCGCGACGGCAACATCTCGATCCTGAACTTCCACTACACGATCGCGCAGCGCGACGGCATCCGCACGTTCACCGAGCCGCATCGCATGACGCTCTTCACCGACGCAGAGTATCGTCACGCCTTCGAAGCCGCCAAACTCGCCGTCGAGTTCGACCCCGTCGGCGTCAACGGCCGCGGGCTCTACATCGGCGTCACACCCGCGGCATAGCCATCCGCCGGGTGCCAAGGGCGAGGCACCGGGCATGAAATTCTTCCCCGAATGCGACTAAAGGACCAGGGAGGCGGGAGGCAAGGGCGTATTTCGTGGCATGTTTGAACGAGTAAAGCCTCTCGACGTTCTGTTAGCCGAGGCGGGCGCTCCGAACGCCGATCTCGCCGGGGTCGACCCCGTCGAGAAGCCGCACACGCTAAAAAAGACCCTCGGCCCCGTTTCGCTGATGGCGATGGGCGTCGGTGCGATCATCGGCACCGGCATCTTCGTTCTCACCGGCATCGCGTCGGCGAAATACACCGGGCCGTCCCTGACCGTCTCCTTCGTCATCGCAGGTTTCGTCAGCGTCTTCGCGGCCCTATGCTATTCCGAAGTCGCGAGTCGCGTTCCGATCGCGGGCAGCGCGTATACATTTACCTACACGTCACTAGGCGAGCGGTTCGCCTGGATCATCGGATGGGCTCTCGTGCTCGAGTATGCACTCGGTGCGTCCACGGTCAGTGTCGGGTGGTCGGGGTATTTCACGACGCTGATGTCGCACCTCGGCTGGCAGATACCGGCAGCCTTGACGCACAACCCGTGGGACACCGGCCCGTCGGGTGAAGCTCTACACGGCATTTTGAACCTTCCGGCGTTCCTGGTCATCTGCCTGATCGGCACGTTGCTCTACCGCGGCACGCACGAATCGGCGATGGTCAACAACGTCATCGTGACGTTCAAGGTCTGCGTCGTGCTCTTCTTCATCGCCATCGGCGTGGGACACGTCAACCAGGGCAACTGGACGCCGTACTTCCCGTTCGGCTGGGGCGGTACGCTGTTCGGCGCGTTCTTCGTCTTCTTCGCCTACATCGGCATCGATGCGGTTTCGACGGCCGCCGAAGAATCGATCAATCCCAAACGCGATATGCCGATCGGGATCATCGGGAGCCTCGCCATCTGTACGGTGCTCTACATCATCGTCGCCGCGATTCTCACCGGCATCGTCAACTACACGCACCTGAACGTGCCGCAGCCGGTAGCCTTCGCGATCGATCAGATCCCAGGCCTGGGCTGGGCAAGCGCCTTGATCTCCGTCGGAGCGATCGCCGGTCTTACCACGGTGCTCCTGGTGATGATGTTCGGTCAGATCCGCGTCTTCTACGCGATGTCCCGCGACGGACTCTTACCGCCCGTCTTCTCCAAGCTGCACCCGAAGTACCGCACGCCGGGCCTGTCGACGGTGCTGTTCACGATCTTCATCGCCATCGTGGCCGCGTTCACGCCGATCAGCGTTCTCAGTTCGTTGACCAACATGGGCACGCTCGCAGCGTTCATCCTCGTCGCGATCGCGGTCCCGATCCTACGCACCCGCTACCCGAACACGACCGGCTTTTCCGTGCCGTTCGGCAAGTACTTCATCCCGTATGTCTCGGCGATTTCGGCGTTCGCACTCATCGTGCTTGGGCCGCTGCTCTCCACCGGCATCGGGCACATCTGGGGTATCCCTCTCCCATGGTTCGGTTTCATCGTGTGGCTGTTGATCGGACTGCCGATCTACTTCCTCTACGGTCGCAGCCACAGCAAACTCGCCGGCAGCTAGCGTTAGGAAAGGTCGGCACATCCAAGAGCCGCTCTAACGAGCGGCTCTTTTTTTTGGACGATCTACGCCCGGTTCGGAGCGGCCAGGATCACGACCGGCGCAGAAGGTTCGCGGCCGGCGAGTTCTTCAACTGCGAGGGCGATGGCTTGATCGGCGGAGGCGAGGCCGCTGAAGTCGGCCATCCGGGCGCCGTGTAAGACGTAGACGTTCGGGAGTGCACGACCGACGTCGCCGAAGTTGGTCGCGTCCTCGATCGCACCGCGCAGGCTCGTCCCGATCTCGCCGGCCGTGGTCTGCGTCACGCGCGCCCCGCGCAGGCCGAGGCGCACGACGCCGCGGTCGTCTACCACGCGCACATCCCTGCCCGACGCGAAGACGTCAAGCGCACCCGCGCTTGCGATGCGCGTGACCGAATCGCCGTCGACGCGGAGCGAACGCGCAGCTGCCGTGCGGCGAGCATCTTCGTCGCGGACGCCGTGGGCGGCGGCTTCGACCATTGCAGTCGCGCCCGAGGCGGTTGCGCGGACGCGATTGCGCTGCGTGTCGATCTCGACGGCGACCTCGACCCGATCCGGCGATGCACCCGCAGCGATCACGCGATCGGAGGCTTCGCGGCGGATCTTCACGATGTCGTCGGGCGATGGGTTGACGATTGTGCGTTCGACCACGTCGCGGACGAGCGCGAGGGCCACGCCGATCGGCGAGATCACCTCTGCATCGCGCGCGATCGTATGGGCGAGCGATGCGCGCTTGGCCGCGTACGGCACCAGCGCGGTCGCGCCGCCGCCGCCGCCCACCAGCACGAGTGCGTCGCGTTCGAGTCCATAGTCGGCGATCAATTCTTCGACGCCCGCGAGCAGCTTGGCCGAGGCCGCGTCGAGCAGCTGCGTGGCTAGCGCTTGCGGGTCGGCGCCGAGCGCTTCGCCCAGAATTGCGAACGCGCGCGTCACCGATTCCAGTTTGCCGAACGAGAACGCCCCCTGCGGGACGTAGCCGAGCAGATTGCTCGCGCAGGTCGGCGTCAACGCGACGCGTGCGCCATCGGTCGTCACCAGTACCGCATAGTCATCGGGATCGCGCGGCGTCGGCGCGATGCGCTCCAGATGCGCGCCGACCAGACGCGCGGCCTCCACGAACGACGCGTAGAGGCACCCAGCGATGTGCGCGGAGCGCGGCCCCACATCCGAGATGCCGCTCGCCGAGACGCGTGCCATCGAACCGCCCGCGATCGCGAGCGTTCGCACGTCGAGCGTCCGGAGCATCGTGCGATGGCCCCCGACCTTGGCCGGCCGCATCTGCGGCATCCCGGCGCGGATCGCCGAGCAATCGGACGACGTCCCACCGACTTCGATGAAGATGCCGTCGGTGACGTTCTCGTAAAGCAACGCGCCCGCGATGCCCGCGGCCGGGCCGGAGAGCAGCGTGAGGATCGGGCGGCGCTCGATCTCGCGCACGTCCATCACGCCGCCGTCCGACCGCATGATCATGAGCGGCGCCGCGATCATGGCCGCATTGACGGCACCTGCCGTCATGCGCGCAGTCCGAACCATCGTCGGCAGAATGGCGGCGTTCAACGCGGCCGTACGCGTGCGCGCGCGCAAACCGTAGGTGCTCGCGACGTCGTGTCCACTGGTCGCGAGCATGCCGAGGCTGCGCGCGTAGGCAACCGTCGCATTCTCGGCCGCCGGCCGGTCGACGCCGAACGCTTCACTGGCGGCGATGGCACCGACGCCCACCGCCCGGAGGCGATCGACTGCACTGCGTATGCCGGCTTCGTCGCTCGCCTTCGCGTAGACGGTCTGCGGCGTGAAGACCGCACCCGGCGCGAGAGGCATCGGCGCGATCCTCATCTGCCGCCGCGCGAGCAACGTGCCCGGCGAGAGCAGCGCGACGACGCCGACGCTTGCGACGTCGCCTTCGAGCAGCGCATTGGTCGCCTGGGTCGTCGAGTGTGCGATGAACGCTACCTCATCGGGCGCGATCTGCGCGCGCTCGAGCAGAAGTCGCACGCCAGCGACGATACCGGCCGCGACGCCTTCGGCCGCGTCATGCGTGGTCGGCACTTTGACGCGGGCGACCAGTTCGCGCGTGACGGCATCGATGGCGACGACGTCGGTGAACGTTCCGCCGACGTCGATGCCGAGCCGTAGCCTGCGCTCGTTCACGCCGCTCCGAAGTCGGCCGTGATCACGTATGTCGTCATCTCGAAGACGACGACTTTGTCCTTCGCACAGAGCGCGAAGAGCCCGCGCAGGTCGGCGATCATCGACTTGTTCGCGTTCCCGCTCTGCGGAAGATACGACGACGAAGCGGCTCGTCCGAGCAATCCTTCGAGGTCGAGGCGCTGATTCGACGGGAAGTCGGCGCGCGAGATCGCGGCTCCGGGAAAGGCCGCAAAGGTGCGCATCGCAGCGGCCCGGCGATCTTCGGTGTCGTCGAGCGCGTACTTCTCGACGATGTCGCCGTAGGCAGCTGTGAACGGGTCGCGTGCATTCCGCTCGTATTGCACGAGCGCGGCGCGGCGGGTGGCGATGCGACGCATCTCGGCCATCCCGGCCGGCGTCGCGAACCAGTGGAACGCCTGAAAGGCCGCCGCCAAGTGCACGCTCGACGCGGGAAGACCGGTCGCCTCGCCGGTTCCATCACGCCACTCGATGCCCGCGTCGAGGCCGGCGGCCGCACGCATCTTCGCGTTCGGTTCGATCGCGATCACGTGCGAGCCGCGCTCTGAGAGAAGGCGCGATGAGATCCCGGTGCCGGCGCCCAGATCCGCGATCGTCAGCGCGTGCGGATCGCCGAGGCCGGCGAGCACGATGTCGACCGCCTCGGATGGATAGCTCGGGCGATGGGCGGCGTAGGCGCCCGCGCGTTCGCCGAAGCGTTGCGTCGGATCCACTTTAGCGCACCATGCCCGCAGCGGTGCGTCCTTCGCGACGTCCTGACGGGTTCCTCAGGATGACACCTGCATGCCAGATATCTCGTCGTAGAGGTGCGCCATGGTTTTGATGCCGCCGAATAGTTGGGTCAGGTTGAACTTCTCGTTCGGAGCGTGGATCTGGTCGTCGGGCAGGCCGACGCCGATAAGCACTTGCGGAAGCTTGAGGATGCGGTCGAAGGACGCGACCGGGCCGATCGTCCCGCCGGTCCCGATGAAGACGGGCGGTTTTCCGAAGCCGGCGTGCATCGCACGCGCGGCGGCTGCTACAGCCGGATGCGTGCGGGATGTCGTGACCGCGCGCACGTCGCCGTCGGATTCGATCTCGACCCGAATGCCGGACGGTGCGATGGCGCGGATGTGGTCTTCGACCGCGCGCTTGATCGTCGCGGGCTCCTGATCGCCGACCAGACGCGCGGAGAGCTTGACCTTCGCCCAGCTCGGGATGATCGTCTTGCTTCCCGGACCTTGATAGCCGCCC
>JALYSX010000098.1 GCA_030854585.1 Vulcanimicrobiota bacterium | reverse complement strand
TACACCGATCGGATCCTCGACGTCCTCGCGCAAGAGCGCGTCCGCGCGACGTTCTTCCTGGTCGGTCGCGCGGTCGCGGCCTATCCGCAGGTCGCGCGCCGCGAAGTGCGCGACGGAGACGCGATCGGCAATCATACGTGGGAACACGAACATCTGATCGTCTTGACGCGAGCACAGGTACGTGCTTCGTTGCAGAAGACCGACGACGCGATCTTCCACGCGACCGGCAAGCGCACGCATCTGATGCGTCCGCCGTTCGGATCGCGGGATTGGATCGTGCTCGACGTCGCGGCCAAGATGGGCTACAGCACCGTGATGTGGTCGGTACCGCTGGTCGGCGACTGGGAGTATCCGCCCGCCGACGTGATCGCCCAGCGCGTCATCTCGAACGTGCGCGATGGTTCGATCGTCGTGCTGCACGACGGCAATCGCGGGCTGCTCTGCGAGTCTGCACGCCTAGCCGCGCACGTCTGCGACCGATCGTCGGACATCGGAGCGACGCGCATCATCGTACGGACGCTCAAGGCGCGCGGATACCGATTCGTGACCGTTCCGGAACTGATGCTGCTACGGGCTATGCGTACACCCGCCCCCGGAGCCGAATAAACCCGTCTTCGTGCGACCCTTGCGGATCGTGATGCGTCCAATGCACGATCCGCGCACGCCCCCGATCGTGCACCATCTCGCCGCGGATCTGGATCCGATCGCCGGGGTGGACCGGCACGCGCGGCGCGATGTCCACGTTGTCGATGATCTCGGCCGGCCCGCTCGGGGTCTGCACGTCGAACGCTTCGTGCTCGCAGCGCGTATGCGTGCCGAAGAAGTAGTGCGGTGCTGAGGTGACCGTCGCCGCGAAGGAAACCTCGCTCGGCCGCGTGCCGGCGTAGGCGCTTGAAAAGTCCATCTGCATCTCTCCTCGCACTTCCATCCCACCGAACCGCCTGGCCGACAAGAGGCGGCCTGGGGGAAGGCGAAGGTGGTCGACGACGATGAGAACGCTCCAGACCGAGCGCCTGGCGCTTGTGCCGGTGAACGAAGGCAATAGCGAGACGCTCTGGACGCTGCTCCAGGCGCCCTATCTGCGCGAGTTCCAAGAGCTACCGAACGTCGGCCTGGCCCAGTTCAAACGCTTGGTCGCCGAGCGTCCGCGGCGGCTTGCGCCCCAGGTGGCAGGGCGCTTCGAATGGCTGGTCTTCACGCGCGGGAGCGAATCGCCGATCGGTTGGGTCTCGCTACGGATGAGCGACCGCGACTCGATCGGGGCCGAGGTTGGCTATAGCGTGATCGCAAGCGAGCGCGGACGCGGCTATGCGACCGAAGCCGCTCGCGCACTGATGGCCGAGGGCTTCGCCAGTGCCGGACTGCGTCGGATCCGGGCCTACTGTCTGCCCGAGAATCAAGCCTCGCGCAAGGTCCTGACGCGCCTCGGATTCACGCCCGACGGATTGCTGCCGCACGGCGCGACCGTCCGTGGCAAAGCCGTCGACATCCTGGCGTTCGTCTGCGAACGCCAGGCCGTCGCCGCGGCTCGATGACCGCGCCACTCCACGTAGCCGTCGACGCGCACGACCTGCTCCGCGATCGCCGCGGCATCGGCGTCTATCTGCGTGCGATGCTGGCGCGCTTCGCACAACGCGACGACGTGCGTCTGACGTTGATGGTGCGCGAGCTCTTCGCCGGGCGCCGTGCGTCCGAGTTCGCGCACGTGCTAGGAAGCGACCGTTTTTCGATCGCTTCGGGCGTACCGCGCGCTGCTGACGTCTCGTGGCATCCGTGGAACGGCACGTTCGTCCGGACCGGACGACGCCCGTCGGTCGCGACCATCCACGACGTCGTACCGTTCGCGTTTCCGAGCACGGACGCGCGCGCGAACAATCGTAGGCAGGCGCCCTTCCGGCGTTCTGCGCGGGCGACGCGGGTGATCACCGATTCGGCGTTCTCGCGGGGGGAGATCGAGCGCTATTTGGACGTACCGCACGGACGCATCGCGGTGGTGTCACTCGCCGCCGATCCACGCTTCAGTCCGGGCGAGGCGAGCGCGCTCCCCGAAGCGTTGCGCGATCGGCCCTACATCCTGACCGTCGGCGCTAACGACGCGCGCAAGAACGTCGCAACGCTCGCCACGGCGCACCGCCGCGTCTTCCCGGACGGCGAGGTCGCGCTCGCCTGCGTCACCAGCGACGCCCCCGAAGGGGCGATCGAACTGCGCGATGTACGTTTCGCCTTGCTTCGGGATCTCTATCGTGGCGCGCTGGCGTTCGCGATGCCCTCGATCTACGAGGGGTTCGGTATCCCGCCGCTCGAGGCGATGCGTTGCGGCACGCCGGTGATCGCCTCGCGCGCTTCCTCGATTCCCGAGGTCTGCGGCGATGCGGCCCTCTACGTGGACGAACCCGAGAGCGTCGATGCGTGGACCACCGGGCTGCGCACGCTGGTGGACGACGGTGCGCTGCAGGCGTCGCTGCGTGCACGCGGCACCGAGCGCGCCGGCCTGTTCTCTTGGAACGCGACGGCCGAGGCGACCCTGACCGTGCTTCGCGAGGCGGCTTCCTCGTGAGCGCGCCGCGGGCGGCCGCGCACCTGATCCTCGGACCACGCGAGGAGCCGTTCCTGGGCGCATTGTTGACGTCGCTCGACGGTTCCGTCGAGAGCGTCATCGTCAACGACAACGCGTCCGAGCCGTCGCCGCATGCGCAGACGCTCGCCGAGAGCGCGTTCGCGGCGTGCGGCGCGCTGGTCGTCGACCGGACGCCGTTCGTCGATTTCTCGACCGCACGCAACATCTGTCTGCGTCTGCATGCGGAGCGGAACGCGGGTAGCTGGGCGGCCTTCGTCGACGCCGACGAGGTCCACGGCGATGCGATCGCGCGGATCGCGCGCAACCTGGATGCCGTCCCGGACGATGTCGGCTACGTCGACGGTTAC
This sequence comes from Vulcanimicrobiota bacterium, assembly GCA_030854585.1. Lineage (GTDB taxonomy): Bacteria > Vulcanimicrobiota > Vulcanimicrobiia > Vulcanimicrobiales > Vulcanimicrobiaceae > JALYSX01. The sequence continues at coordinate 422 of JALYSX010000098.1, read as the reverse complement.
ACCTGGCACTTCTTCCAGTCGCCCGCATGGTATACGTCGATCGAGCGGCGCATGTCGTTCTTCCGCTTCGGCCCCGAGGTACGCTGGGAAGGGCGCGTGCACGAACAACTGCGCGGCGTGAACGGCGCGCGTGTAGCCCTTCCGTACGTCTACGCCCACTACGGCCACGTGGTTACTCCGCGCCGCCATGCCGAGAAGGGGAGACTCTACTCGAGCCTCGGCCAGGAGGGTTCGATCGTGGCCGAAGATGCGCTCGACAGCATCGATCCGGCGCGCTACTTTGCGGATAAGTGGCCGGCGCTCTTGTTGTTCCGGGGCGAACATCCGGCCGCCGCGCGACCGGTGTTGGCACGTCTGCGGACGGAACTCGGTGGGCAGTTCGCGCGAACCGACGAGCTAGTGCGCGCGAGCCAGCCGTGGAC
>JALYSX010000097.1 GCA_030854585.1 Vulcanimicrobiota bacterium | reverse complement strand
CCGAACGGCCTCGCCGAGATCGGCGCGTTGCTCGACGATCCTGCGCGCCGCGTCGCGATGGGGACGGCCGGACGTGCGCGGATGGGCGCACCCGGCGGCGCCCGCGCGATCGCGCAGACGATCGTCGACCTCGCGCGAGCGGGCACGTGAGACGTCTTGCGGCTTGGGTCTGCGCGGCGCCCTTTGCGGCGCTGCCGCTCTTTCCGTCGTTCATCACGCTGACCGCGGTGACGGTGCCCGGCGTCTCGCTGATTCCCCCCCCCGTCTCGCTGACGTTGCTCGGGCTGATGGTCGTTGCGGTGGCCATCGGGTTCGTGCTGCTACTACGCCCGCCGCGCGATCCTTCCCCGATGCTGGTACCGCTCTCGCTCTGGTGGGGTGCTGGGTTGCTCGCGGCGCTCCTCGGCTTCAATCCGGCCGGAGGCCTGCTCTTCATCGGCATCTTCGGGATGGGGATCGTCTGGCACAGCGGGGTCTGGCGGTTCTTCGCCGACCCGACGGCACGCCGCGCGATGCTCTACGCCTTTCTCGTCACTGGCGCACTTGCGGCCGCCGCCGCGATCGCGATGTTGGTGCTACGCCAGCCAGCGGACCAGTACACAATCGGCAACCGGCGCGCGATCGGCACGTTCATCCTGCCCGGCGAGCTCGCGGGCTACCTCATCATCTATCTCCCGATCGCCTGCGCAGTCGCAAGCGCGACCCGGGATCGCGCGCTACGCGCGATCGGGTGGACCGGTACCGCGGTCGGGTTGGTCGCGTTTGCGCTGACCATCTCGCGAGCGGGCTGGATGGGTATGGCCGCCGCCATCGCCTTCTACTTGGTGGCGACCCAGGGCAAACGCGCGCGCTACGCGCTGATTCCGGTGGCGCTCGGAGCGGTCGCGGTGCTCGCGTTCTTCAACGTCAATCACAATCCGAGCGAGAACTATACGCGCATCTCGATCTGGCAGGCGGCCCTGGGGATCATCGAGCGGTTCCCGCTCACCGGCGTCGGTCCGTTCGACTTCGCCTCGGCCTACGCGCTGGTCCGGCTCCCCGACGGCGAACCGACCGCCTTCCACGCTCACAGCTTCCTCTTGACCATCTTTGCTGAAATGGGATTGGTCGGACTGGTCGCCGTGCTCTGGGCGTGGTGGCGGTTCGCCATCGCCTTACGGGCCCAACTGGCCGCGGCCAAGCCCGCGCACGTCCGGCTAGCGCTTGCGGTCGGAGCGGGACTGGTGGGGACGTTGGTGCAAGGCCTGATCGATACCGTGAGTGTAGTGCTATTCGGACTCTGGCTCCTGACGATGGCGCTCGCGCTGGTCTTCGCGCGCGACGGCATCGGCGAGGACGCGGCGTGAAGCGCGCGATGCTTCTCTGTGCCCTGCTTGCGACCGCCTGCAATCCGCAGCCCGGTCGCGCGCCCGGCTCGTCCACGGCGCCGAATGCGAGGCCGTCGAACGGCGCGCCGCCGCTCTTGATCACAAGTCACGGCACCCCAAAGCACCCGCTCGTCTTCTACGGGCACAAGGCGAATCGGATGGCCTACAAGATGATCGTCCGCGACCGGGCGATCGCGAACACCGCGCAGGGAGCGGGCGACGGGACGTTCTACGACGTGACCGTGACGTTCTACGACTCGTCGGGAAAGACGCTCGAAGCGAGCGCACCGCGCGCGGTCGCGGTCGAAGCGGACCAGACGCTGACGCTCTACGACGGCGTCACCACCACCTCGTCGACGCACGACGTCCTTACCTGCAGACAGCTCGAATACGATCGAATCTCGGGCATGCTGCACGGGACGGGCGACGTGCGCATCTCGTCGGCCAACGGGTTTTGGACGAAGGGGAACCGGTTCGACTCCGACATTACGCTTGAGAATTTGGTACTGAAGTGAACGAACCATCACGGACCATCCGATTGCGCGGACTGGTCAAGCGATACGGCGCGCGCGCGGTCGTCAACGGCGTGAGCGCCGAGGTCCGGACCGGCGAAGTGGTCGGTCTGCTCGGGCCGAACGGTGCGGGCAAGACGACCACGTTCTATATGGTCGTCGGCCTGGTCAAACCGGACGGCGGAACGGTCGTGCTCGACGGACCCGATGGCGAGTTGGATCTGACGCAGGCGCCGATGTACCGGCGCGCGCGCAGCGGCCTCGGCTATCTCGCGCAGGAGAACTCGATCTTCCGCAAGCTCTCGGTCGGCGACAACATCCGTTTGATCTGGGAGCAGCACGGCGTCTCGCGCGACGAACAGGATCGCCGACTCGGTCCGCTGCTCGAAGAGTTCGGGTTGCGTGCGTTCGAACACGCGCGCGCCGACAGCCTCTCGGGCGGCGAACGTCGTCGCGTCGAGATCGCGAGCGCGCTCGCGACCGAGCCCGCGTTCTTGCTGCTCGACGAACCCTTCACGGGCATCGATCCGATCGCGGTCAAGGACATCCAGGACATGATCCGGCAACTGCGCGATCGCGGCCTCGGCGTGCTGATCACCGATCACCAGGTCCGCGAGACGCTCGCGATCGTCGATCGTGCATACATCCTGAACGACGGCGAGATCGTGGTCTCGGGCACGGCCCAGGAAGTGATGGAGTCGCGGATCGCGCGCGAGTTCTATCTGGGCGAAGAGTTCAAACTGTGATCCGATTCCGCCCGAGCATCCTGGACCGCTATCTGCTCGCCGAACTCGGCGCGACGTTCGGGTTCGGACTCTCGGCCTTTGCGCTGATCTTGGCGGCCACGCAGATCCTCGCGATCGGGCGGATGGTTAGCGATCAGCACGCGCCGCTCTGGGCCGCGATCGAAGTCTTTCTCTGGAACATCCCGTACATCGTCTCGCTGACGATTCCGATGGCGCTCTTGCTCGGCACGTTGCTCGCGATCCAACGGCTCTCGGGCGAGAGCGAGATCACCGCCATGAAGGCCGGTGGGATCACCTTCCTGCGGATCGTCGCGCCGCTGCTGGTCGCCGGTTTTCTGATGTCGTTCGCGGTGCTCTTCCTCCAAGAGCTGGTGGTGCCGTACTCGCAAGACCGGATCAGGACGATCGAGAACGACGCGATCAATCACACGAGCGCTTTCGGCAAGGACACCTCGGTGACGGCGCCGCTGCCCGGCGGCGGCTTACAGAAGACGTTCGCGTTCGGCTACGACGCGTACGCGCAGTCGCTCCTGAACGTCACCCTGATCCAGTACGATGCGCAGAAGCGCCCGGTCCTGATCGCGTTCGCGGCACGCGCCCAGTTCGCGTCGGACAAATGGACGCTCTTCGACGTCTCGACCTATCGGTTCGAGGCGACCGGAGACTTGACGTCGGCGCCGAAACAGCCGCGCATGGACGTCGAGATGGGTGAGAAGCCGGCCGACATCGCGCGCCGGGTCGCGGACAGTAATCCGCAGGACCTGAGCCGTGCCGCCATCGCCGACGTGATCGGCTCCGGACAACTCAGCGACTCCGAACTGCGAAAGTTCACGACCACGTATTGGGAGAAGCTCGCGCAGCCGTTCGCGTGTTTCGTGTTCGTGCTGATCGCGGTACCGTTCGGTCTGCGCAACATGCGCGGGGGTGGCAACACCAGCCTCGGCTTCGGCCTCGCGGTCGCGATCGTGTTCGTCTATTACGTGACCGCCACGATCTTCTCATACGTCGGCGAAGCGGCAATCGCAGCCGCGCT
>JALYSX010000089.1 GCA_030854585.1 Vulcanimicrobiota bacterium | reverse complement strand
CGCTCATCCGAACAAGATCAACGGAGAGGCCGGCGAAAACCGATCCGGCGCGCGCGCTTGCGAGATATGCGACTGACGCCGAATGCCGAGAAGCCGACCGAGCGGCGACGCGGGGTTTCCGCATGCGCGCAAACGACGGTGTCGAGAGGGTTGCCGCTCTTTATTGCATCGTCCGGCGCAGAGCTGAGGGGATCGACTCGCCAGAAACCGTCTTCCCGCGAAAGCGCGATCCGTCAGGCCGCGGCTTCGGCCGTTGCGCCACGCACGGCGACGCCCTTGTTCTCGCGGATCTTGTTCTCGATCTCGAGTGCGACGTCGGGGTTGCTGCGCAGGTATTCGCGCGCGTTGTCCTTGCCCTGCCCGATGCGGTCGCCACCGTAGCTGTACCAGCTGCCGGACTTGTCGACGATATTGAGCTCGGCGCCGAGGTCGATGACCTCGCCTTCGCGTGAGATGCCTTCGCCATAGAGGATGTCGAACTGCGCGACCTTGAACGGCGGCGCGACCTTGTTCTTGACGACCTTGACCTTGGTCTCGGAGCCGATCACTTCCTCACCCTTCTTGATCGAGCCGGTACGGCGGATGTCGAGGCGCACCGACGCGTAGAACTTCAGCGCGTTGCCACCGGTGGTGGTCTCCGGGTTGCCGAACATCACGCCGATCTTCATGCGGATCTGGTTGATGAAGATCACCAGCGTGTTGGTCCGCTTGATCGAGCCCGTCAGCTTGCGCAGCGCCTGGCTCATCAGGCGCGCCTGCAGACCCGGCAGCGAATCGCCCATCTCGCCTTCGATCTCCGCCTTCGGCGTCAGCGCCGCGACCGAATCGATCACGATCAGGTCGACCGAGCCCGAGCGGACGAGGGCGTCGCAGATCTCGAGGGCCTGTTCGCCGGTGTCGGGCTGGGAGATCAGCAGGTCGGTCAGTTCGACGCCCAGCTTCTGCGCGTACTGCGGATCGAGCGCGTGCTCGACGTCGACGAATGCGGCCGTGCCGCCCATCTTCTGGGCTTCGGCGATCGCATGCAATGCGAGGGTCGTCTTACCGCTCGATTCGGGACCGTAGATCTCGACCACGCGGCCGCGCGGCAGTCCGCCGATGCCGAGGGCGAGATCCAAAGCGATCGATCCGGTCGGAACGACGTCGTACGCCATTCTCTCCTGGAAATCGCCCATCCGCATGATTGAGCCTTTGCCGAACTGCTTCTCGATCTGAGCTAGGGCGTTGCCTAAGGCGACTTGCCGTTCATCCTGCGCTGCCATCGTCATACTCTCTTTCTTGGAAGTCACTGGTTCCGTTATCCCTATCACTCAAACATGGCGAAGTGCCAAGGGGGTGGCACACAAATTTATACGGAAGCGACGTTTTCATCGAAAAGCGCTTCTAGAAACTCGGCGGGTGCGAAGGGGCGCAACGCGTCGTCGGTCTCGCCGAGACCGACGAACTTGATCGGCACTTCGAGCGTATCGACGATCGCGACCAGCACGCCGCCCTTAGCGGTCGAGTCGAGCTTGGTGACGACGATCCCGGTCAAGGCTGTCGCTTCGTTGAATAGACGGGCTTGCGAGACGGCGTTCTGACCGGTCGTACCATCGACCACCAGCAACGTCTCGACCGGGGGCGCACCGAGCTCGCGCTCGATCACGCGGCGCATCTTCTTCAACTCTTCCATCAGGTTGGTCTTGGTCTGCAGGCGCCCGGCGGTATCGACGAGGATCACGTCGACCTTGCGCGCCTTGCCGGCGGCGATGCCGTCGAAGACGACGGCGGCCGGATCCGCGCCCTCGATGCCGCGCACGATCTCGCTCCCGCTCCGCTCAGCCCAAATGCCGAGTTGCTCGGCCGCGGCGGCACGGAACGTGTCGGCCGCGACGAGCAGCACGCGTTTGCCCTGGCCGCGTAGGGCGGTCGCGAGCTTGCCGATGGTGGTCGTCTTACCGGAGCCGTTGACGCCGACCACCAGCACGACGGCCGGCGCGTGGCCGAGATCCAGGCCGGGGTTGGGCAGCGTGAGGAAGCCTTCGACGTCCTTGCGGAACCGCGCGACGACTTGATCGCTGGTCTTCCAAAGTTCTTGTTTGGCGACGGTCTTGAGGCCGCCGACGATCTTCTCGGTGGTCGGAACGCCGAAGTCCGCGCGGATCAACTGTTCCTCGAGGTCGTCCCAGAACTCGGCATCGACGGGACGGCGCTGCTTGCCCAGGGATTGCACCCCGGCGAGGGACTCCCGTGCTTTGCCGAATGAAGCCCGAAGGCGGCTCAACCAACTCACGGAATCTCCCATTCTAACTTTTCTAATCGAACTCCTGTTCGATGGGCCCTTCCTGTCTCACGATTTTCAGGCACTCCGGCCTTCGGCCTCCGCGCTCCCTAGCGGCAAAGCCGCCAGGCTCCTCAGCGAGCCCGCTCCGCTTCGACCCCGGTAGACGTAGGCCAGGACCTCGGCGACCACGGCGTAGAGTTCGCGCGGAATGCGGGCGCTGCAGTCCAGCCGTGAGAGGGTCTCAGCGCGCTTTTCAGATCGAAATCGAACGCGGTCGTCCGCTCCACCGCGGCGGCTCTGGAGCAAGAACTGTTTCGAATCGTCGTAGAAGATGCCGAATCGATCGCGGATCAGATCGCGGAGCGTGGCGTACTCGGTCTCGTGATCTCGACCGACATCAGCTACCGACCCGGATGCGCGGATTGGCGGCCGCATAGAGCACGTCGACTAGCGCGTTGACTAGCACGAAGACCGCGGCGAAGAGGACGATGCAGCCGTTGACGACCGGCATGTCGCGGTTGCCAATCGCATCGAATGCGAGCCGCCCGACGCCGGGCCAGGCGAAGATGTGTTCGGTCAGTACGGCGCCGCCGAGCAGTAGGCCGGTCTGCAGACCGATGATGGTGAGGATCGGTACGAGCGCGTTGCGCAACGCATGCCGCACCACGACCGCCCATTCCCCCAAGCCCTTGGCCCGCGCGGTCCGCACGTAGTCGCTACGCAGTACTTCGAGCATGCCGCTGCGCGTGATCTTCGCCACGATCGCGAGCGGAATCGTCCCGAGCGTCAGCGCCGGCAGCACCAGATGCCAGAGCGCATCCAATGCCGCCGGTACGTTGCCGGCGAGCAATGAGTCAAGCACGAGCAGATGCGTAATCGGGTGCACCGAGTATTGCAACGATATGCGCCCCGAGATCGGGAAGAGATCCAAGCCCCAATGCGACGGCACGACGCTCAGCAGATAGACCAGCATCCAGCCGAGCCAGAAGACCGGAATCGAGACGCCCAGCAATGCCAGACTGGTCGCGGCCGCATCGATGAAGCTCCGGACCTTGAGCGCCGCGATCACGCCGATCGGAATGCCGAACACCGTCGCGACCAACATCGCGCCGATCGTCAACTCGACGGTCGCCGGGAAGTACTGCTCGAGTTTCGCGATCACGGCTTGGTTGTCGACGATCGAACGCCCGAAGTCCAAGTGCGAAGCGTTCCAGAGATAGATGCCGAGTTGCACGTAGACCGGCTTATCCAACCCGAGCGACGCGCGCAGGGCCGCCACTTCGACCGGCGAGGCGTGATCGCCCAGGCGAATGGCGACCGGATCTCCCGGGATCGCTTTCATGAAGCAGAACGAGACGACCACGATCGCGATCAACACGGCGACCAACCGGACGAACCGAACAGCGATGAATCGCGCCATCTATCGCGCGAAGGTCGCGCGGGTGAAGAGTTGCATCGCTTGTGCGCCCATGATCAGGCGTTCGGCGATCGTGCGCTCGTGATTCTCATGCAGCAGCGCGCGCGCGAACGCGGGCGATGCCGAGAGCTGTTCGAACAGGATGGCGAAGCGTGACGGCCGTCTCTCCAAGAAGTGCATCAGTTGCACGCGGCGACTCAGGCGGGCGTGGAAACGCCCCTGCAAGTTTTTCCCATAACGCGCGGGCGCCGCACTCGGATTGGCGCGCGTCGCGGCGTCCGCTTCGGCCGCGAGCCGGCCGCTCATGGCCGCTTCGAAGATGCCTTCGCCATTGGTCGCATCGACCAGTCCCGCGGCCGTGCCGCCGAGCATCGTGCCGTCGCCGCTCACGCGCGGTCGCGGCCAGCCGCCGTAGAGCAGATGCCCCTCTTGTTTGAGAGTCACGTTCGCGCCCGGATAGAGCCGCGCTTGGACCCGATCGGCGAACGTGTTGAGCTCTTCGCGCAACATCGCGCCCGGCATCTTGCCGCGCACGCCCAGGCCGACCGCGAGATGATTGCGCTTCGGGAACATCCAGGCGACGATCAATCGGCCATCCTGCGCCATGTAGTAGTGAAGCTCGAGCGTGCGGTACGCGATCGGGTCGACCGGCTTGTCCGGATACACACGATACTGCAGCGTGGTGAGCAATCCGTCGCGCCACGCATCGAAGCAGTACTCCGAGTCGTCGTCGAGCTTGGCCGTCGCACCCTGCGCAAGGAAGACGTTGGGCGCGGAGATCAAGCGACGTTCGCCGCCCTGCATGTCGGCGTATTCGACGATCGTCCGATCGCCGTCGCGGCGGAGTCCGCGGAAAAGCATCCCGGTACGCACGTCGGCGCCTTCGTGGACCGCAAGGCGACCGATCTCGCCGTCGAGCTCTTCGCGCGTCGACGTGTGGCCCGGGCCGAACTCGAAGTCGTGTTCGCGGCCCTGCACGTCGAAGAGCGCGAAGCGCGGCGTATCGCAATGCACGAGCGAACGCGGCAGATCGAACTCTTCACAGAAGCCGGGGCGCAAGCCAGCCGCGCAGACGCGCTTGGCGCCGACGACCGTATCTTTCTCGAGCACGACCGTCCGGACGCCGGCCCGCGCAGCCTCCCGCGCCGCCGTCCCCCCGGCCGGCCCGCACCCGACGATGACGAGCTCCGCCTCTTCTATCATAGAGGCTGGTTTATTCTCCCAGCTCCCTCGCGTCACCCCGAGGAGCCTCTTGTGCCACCCGAACGAGCGACCGGAAGGAGCGTCTCGCAAGGCGAACCCACGCTCATGCCAGCACCGCAACCCCGAAATTATCTCCACCTTCCGCTCGGCGATCGCCAGCCGGACGAGATCAACGTGGTCGTCGAGATCGCCGAAGGCTCGCGAAACAAGTACGAGTACGACAAGGAGTTCGACATCTTCCGGCTCGACCGGGCGCTGCATTCCTCGATCATCTACCCGGGCGACTACGGGTTCTGCCCACAGACGCTCGCTCTGGACGGCGACCCGCTCGACGTCCTGGTGCTCACGATCGTCCCGACCTTCCCCGGTTGCCTCGTCGCCTCGCGTCCTATCGGGCTGCTCGAGATGCGCGACGGCGGTCAGGAAGATGACAAGGTCCTCGCCGTCCCGGTCGGCGAGCCGGCCTTCGACGAGGTCCATAACTTCACGCAGATCTTCCCGCACGTGCTCCGCAAGATCTCACACTTCTTCGAGACGTACAAAGCGCTCGAAGGCAAGCAGACCGAAGTCGGGGAGTGGCGCGACGCCGCCGCCGCCCGCAAGATCGTCGGCGAGAGCTTCGCGCGCTTCTTAGAACACGAGAAGTAAGACCACCGAGATCGTCGATGCGCGTGCCGCTGATGCGAGCACACTCGGAGCGCTCTTCGGCGCCTACCGGGTCTTCTATGAATGCTCGCCCGAACCGGAACGCACCACGCGCTACGTCAAGAGCTTGCTCGGAGAAGGCACGACGCGCTTCTTCGTCGCCAATCGCGACGGCGTGATCGTCGGCTTCGCGCATCTGTTGCAGTCGTACGACACGCTCGACATGACGGACGCATGGATCCTCGAAGATCTCTTCGTCGATCCGACCGCACGCCGAAGCGGCATCGCCGCCGCGCTCCTACGCCACGCCGAGTCGTTCGCTCGCAGCGTCGGCGCCACGCGCCTGAGCCTCTCGACGGCCCACACCAACACCCAACGCCTCTACGAAGCGCACGGCTACAAACTC
>JALYSX010000085.1 GCA_030854585.1 Vulcanimicrobiota bacterium | reverse complement strand
CGGCGAGAGCGTGTTGTGCCGCGCCGCAGGCCGGGGTTGCCGATCGCGCCGACGGCGTGCAGAAGCCCCGCGAAATAGAGAGCCTGCGCTTCGTCTTCGGTACGGCCTAGGCCCGTGTGATCGACATGGCGGCTGCCGCTTTGCGACGCGCCATACCCGGCGGATTCCCGGCAGCCCGGTCGCCCACGGCACCGAACGCGTCCATTACATCGGCCAACCGCGAGGCGGCCGTCCGAGGAACGGCGTCCGGGCCCTGGAATAGCGTCATCGCTTACGCCGATTAGTTGTCGCTGTGCATAAACCCTCACATATCTCCGCTGACGGCTCCGTTTCGATGGTAGACGTCTCGGCAAAACCTCCGACCGTCCGAACCGCGCGCGCCGAGGCGCTCGTGCGGATGGCTGCGCCCGCGCGGGCCGCTCTGGTGGACGCGATGGGTCCCAAGGGGGACGCGCTGGTCACCGCGCAAATCGCAGGCATCTCGGCGGCCAAGAAGACGGCCGACTTGATCCCGCTGGCCCACCCACTCCCCCTCGCGCACGTCGGCGTCAGCTTCTCGTGGACGGACGAAGGGCTGCGGATCGAATCGACCGCCACCACCTCAGCCCAGACCGGCGTCGAAATGGAAGCGATGGTCGCCGCCACGGTTGCAGCCCTCACGATCTACGACATGGCCAAGGCGCTCGATAAGGGCATCGTCCTCGAACGCGTCCGCCTGCTCGAGAAGACCGGCGGCAAGAGCGGGCACTGGAGGGCCGAGTGAGGTATCGCGTCGCGTTGATCGTGCTCTCGGATCGAGCGGCTTCGGGCGAGCGCGAGGATGGATGTATCCCGGTGATGCGCGAGAAGCTGGAAGGCGCGTATGAAATCGTGCGCGCGTCCGTGTTGCCGGACGATCCAAGCGCGCTGCAGGCCGACCTGATCGACCTCTGCGATCGCGGCGCGGCCGACCTGATCCTGACCAGCGGCGGCACCGGGCTCGCTCCACGCGACCGCACGCCGCAGGCGACCGCGGCGATCCTCGATTACGACGTGCCGGGCATCGCGGAGGCGATCCGCGCGGCGTCGATGCAGATCGTCAAGAGCGCGATGCTTTCGCGAGCACTCGCCGGCGTGCGCCATCGCACGCTGATCGTCAATCTTCCGGGCAGTCCGAAGGCCGTCGCCGAATCGCTGGACGTGATCCTCTCCACCTTGCCGCACGCAATGGAGTTGCTCGCCGATCGCGTCACGGACGGCTGAACGAGCCGTGGACTACCGCCAAGCCGAGGCCTACCTGCTCGGCACGATCGACGAGAACACGTCGCGGCGCGAACCGTACCGGCTCGATCGCATACGCGCGTTCCTGCGCGAACTCGGCGATCCGCAGAACGCGTATCCGACCATCCATGTCGGCGGCACCAGCGGGAAGGGCTCGACCTGCACGCTGGTCGCTTCGATGCTGGCCGCTTCGGGCAAGCGGACCGGCCTGCACACCAAGCCGCATCTGCGTTCGATGACCGAGCGCGCCCGCGTCGACGGCCTCGACGTGCCCGAGGAGCGCTTCGCCGAGTTGCTCTCGGAGATGATGCCGGCGATCGAGCGGAGCTCGGTCGGCGAAGGCCGTCCATCGTACTACGAGACGTTGCTGGCACTGGCGTTTCTGCACTTCGCGCGCGAACGCGTCGACGTCGCGGTGATCGAGGTCGGACTCGGCGGCACGCTCGACGGTACCAACGTGATCGTTCCGGAGGTTTCCGCGATCACCACGATCGGTCTCGACCATACCGAGATCCTAGGCGACACGCTCGAGAAGATCGCGGCGGATAAAGCCGGCATCGCCAAGCCCGGCGTACCTCTGATCTGCGGCGTTACCGAGCCGGGGGCGCGCGCCGTGATCGAAGCGCACTGCGCCGCCGTCGGCACGCCATTCGTTCCCGCGTGGGAGACGACGACCATCGAAGTCGAGCCGGGCGAACGCTATGCGCAACATTTCGCGGTGACGACGCCGAAGGATCGCTACGACGTGCGACTGCCGCTGCTCGGTGCGTTCCAACGCACGAATGCAGCGCTCGCGTTGCGCATCGTCGAGCACTTGAAGCCGCCACTGCGTCCTTCCCGCGAGTCCTGCGAGGGCGGCCTGGCCACGGCGATGCTGGCCGGCCGCATGGAGTTCTTCCCGGCGCATCCCGGCGTCGTCTTCGACGTCGCGCACAATCCCGAGAAGGCCGCGCGCTTGACCGAGGCGTTGCGCGAGCAGTTTCCCGACCGGCACTTCTGGATGATCGTCGCGATCGGCACGTCCAAGGATGCGGGCGGGGTCGTGCGGGCGCTCGGCGCCCTGCCGGCGACGTTCGTGTTCACCTCGTTCGAGGCTGCCGGACGCGAAGCGATCAAGCCACAGCGACTCGCGAGCATCGCAGAAGATGCGGGGTCGTGGGGCCGCGCGGTCGCCGATCCGATCGAAGCGCTCACGATCGCGCGCCGCAATGCGAGCGCGGACGACATCGTGGTCGTGACCGGCTCGACCCTCGTCGTGGCCGAACTGCGGGAATGGTGGTTCGAGCATGTCGCGACCGTCCCGTGACCGGGGCGCGCTCGTGGTACGCGGCGTACGTCTGCCGTGGGGCGAGCGCACCTACGTCATGGGGATCGTCAACATCACGCCCGACTCGTTCTCCGGCGACGGCGTCGTCGCGCCCGACGATGCGCTGAACCGCGCACTCGCGCAGGTCCGTCGTGGCAGCGACATCGTCGACGTCGGCGGTGAGTCGACTCGGCCCGGCCACGAGCGCGTCGCCGAAGCCCGCGAGATCGAGCGAGTCGTGCCCGCCATCCGGGCCGTGCGCGAGCGTCTCCCGCACGCGATCGTCTCGGTCGATACGTACAAACCCGCGGTAGCGCGCGCCGCTTGCGAGGCCGGCGCCGATGCGATCAACTCGGTGTGGGGAATGCCCGACCCGTTGCTCGACGTCGCGCTCGAGTTCGGCACGCCGGTCGTGATCATGCACAACCAGGAGCACGCCGAGTACGCGGGATCGATGCTCGATGAAGTGCTCGCGTTCTTGAGCGAGGCTGCGGAGCGCGCCGTGAAGCGCGGCTTGTCGCACGCGCACGTGATCCTGGATCCGGGGGTCGGCTTCGCCAAGACGCCCGAGCAGAACGTCGCGGTGCTGCACGGCCTCGACCGCGTCGTCTCGCTCGGTTTCCCGACGTTGCTCGGCGCGTCGCGCAAGTCGACGATCGGCAAGCTGACCGGCCGCGAGCCGCACGAGCGGACCTACGGCACGGCGGCGACGACGGCGCTTGCGATCGCGGCCGGTATCGATGTGGTGCGCGTGCACGATGTCGCCGAGACTCGCGACGTCGTCGCCGTCAGCGATGCGGTCGTCCGTGATTGGAGGCCCGAAGGATGGACACGATAACCCTGCGCGGGATCCGCGTGAACGCCCGGCACGGGGCGTACGAAGGCGAACGCGACCGCGAGCAGCCGTTCGAGATCGAACTGCGCCTGGAGATAGACCTGCGCGCGGCCGAGTCGAGCGACGATCTCGGCGACACGATCGACTACAACGCGCTGCACAAGACCGTCGTCGGCATCGTGCAACAGACCTCGTTCGCATTGCTCGAACGGCTCGCAGGCGAGATCCTGCGCGCGGTCTTCAGGGATGCGTGCATCTCCCGCGCCGAAGTCGAGATCGGAAAGCCCGGGATCTTAGACGGAGCGACCGCTGCCGTCACGCTCGCGCGCGAGAACCCGCGCTACCGGAAAGCCTTCCCGTGAGCCGGAGTTACATCGGCATCGGTTCCAACCTCGGCGACCCGATCGCCAACGTGCGCGACGCGATCGCCGCTCTCGGCGAACTCGGCACGGTCGAACGGACGTCGTCGCTGTACCGCACCAAGCCGTGGGGCAAGACCGACCAACCCGAATTCCTCAACGCCGTCGCCCTGATCGAGACCGGCCTCACTCCGCGCGCTCTGCTCGCCGCCATCAAAGCGCTCGAAGATCGTCTCGGCCGCGTCCCGACCGAGCGCTGGGGGCCGCGCGCGATCGACCTCGACATCCTTACCTACGATGATCTGAAAATCGAAGGCGAAGGGCTCACGATCCCACACGCCGGCATGCTGGAACGTGCGTTCGTGTTAGTCCCACTCGCGGAGATCGATGAGAAGTTCGGGGAGGCGTGCGACGGACTATCGGCAGATGACCGCGCCGCCTGTGTCATGCTGAGGATGCGCTAGCGCTCCTCGGGGTCACGCGATGCGGAGGCGAGTCACCCCGCAGACGTAGTGACCGAGTAGACCTTCTGGGTGATGAAGACATCTAAGAGGAGCGGGTCGATCTTGCCACGTTGGGCGAACTCTTTGGTGAGAATGTCGAGAGCGCGTTCGATCGAGAGCGCTTTCTTGTAGGGGCGATCGCCGGCGGTGAGGGCATCGAAGATGTCGCTGATCGTCATCATGCGGACCTGGGGCGTGATCTGATCGCCCGAGAGCCCGCGCGGATACCCCGTGCCGTCGAGATGTTCGTGGTGGCCGTAGGCGAGGTCGGCGACGTTCGGCCAGGGGGTCGTCTGCCACGGGATCTCGCGAAGGAACAGAAACGATTGCGTGACGTGCTGCTGCATGCGGTCGCGCTCGTCGTTCGAGAGAGAACCGCGTGGGATCGTCAGGTACTCGAGTTCGCGATCCTCGATGAGGGGGCGCACGTCGATCCCGTCGCGGAACATCCGGCCGCGTGCTTCGTCGAGCGCGGCTCCGGCTTCTGCGGCGACGACCGACTGTTCGTTCGCCGCTTCGATGCGCGCGAGCAACGCGAGCAGTTCGCCGCGCTCGTTCTCGTCGCAGCTCTGTTCGATCGCGAGCAGGAATCGGAGGCGAACCGTGTCGAGCCGCCCGTCCGGCAACTTCTTCGATTTCGCGAAGATGTATTCGGGCACGGCGACCTTGCCGAAGTCGTGGAGCAACGCGGCGTATCGTAGTTCGCGCAGATGGTCGATGGTGAAGAATGCATCGGCGAACGGCCCGCTCTCGATCCCGTTCAGCGTCTCCGCCTGCGCGACCGTCAATGCGGCTACGCGCTCGGAGTGGCCCTGCGTCGCCGAGTCGCGGACTTCGATCGCCTTGACCGAGGCGCTCACGAATGTCTCGAACAGGTCCTGGATCGATTCGACCAGCCGCGCGTTCTCCATCGCCACCCCCGCTTGCGAGGCGAGCGCGAGTAGGATCTGTTCGTCGTGATCGTCGAACGGCTCGACCACTTGGATGGTCTGCGCCGGCGAATCGAGGACCGTCCCGAAGGACGGCTTGCGATTGATGAGTTGGATCGCGCCGACCACTTCGCCCGCGACGTTGGTCATCGGCACGCAGAGCACCGATTTCGTCCGATAGTGGCTCGCTCGGTCGAATGCGTCGTTGAAACGATACGGCAGTTTCTCGTCGTGTACGTAGGCATCGACGATGCGTACCGGCTCGGCCGTACTGGCGACGTAGCCCGCGATCGAAGCGTGCGAGAGCGGCAACATCGAGCCGAGATAGATCCCGGCGTCGAGCGGCCCGGTCTGCGCGACCGCAAAGCGGAGCATCGGCGGACCTTCGCCGCGCTCGACCACGTAGAGGCTCCCGCCGTCGGCGCGGGTGAGTTCGCGGGCCTTGCGCACGATCAACTGCTGCAACGTCGGCGCATCGCGTTCCGACGAGAGTGCGCGGGCGATCTCGAGCAGATCGCTGCTCTCGCGGGCGAATCGCTCCTGGGCGATCGCGGCTTCGAGCGCAAGAGCGGCGCGGGCGGCGGCTTCCAGAGCGATCCGATCGAGTGGCGGGCGCAAAACGGCGACCACGTCCTGCTCTTCGGCGAGCCAAGCCGCGCCCGGCGTATCCGGCGCGAAGGCGACCACGGCCGTCGGGGTCCGCTGGAGCGCTCTCATTCCGCCGAGGGCCCCGAGCCGCTCGAAGTTGACCTCGCGTGGGGAGAAGCCGGCCTTGGCTAGCAGATCCGGAAACGCTCCGAGATCCATCCCGATCGGGTACAGGAAAAGCGGCACGGCCCTTGCTTTCTGCCCCCGGCCCGAGCGTCCCGGGTCCGGATAAGGGCGAGCAGGGCATGGCGACGAATCAGAGGCGCTCATGTCCGACCTGCAAACCGCTCCCGACGGTATCGCCGCCCGGGTACGCCGCCTGGTTGAATCCTTCGTCGAGACCGACCTGATCCGCGTTCGCATCGAGCGAAACGGGGAACGGATCGAACTCGGCCGGCCCGCCCCGCGAGTCGATCATCGCGAGCTGGACGAAGCGGTCGCGCTTGCGGCCGAGGCCGCGCCCGCTCGCAACATCGAGAGCATCAAATCCGATCTGGTCGGGATCTTTCGTCTGAGTCGCCCCGCGCCGCTCGAGGGCGACCTGCTCGAAGGCGATCGCGAACTGGCCTACGTCGAAGCGCTCGGCATCCGCAATCCGGTCCGCTCGCGCGGCGCGGGCCGGATCGCGGCGATCCTCTGCAAAGACGGCGACGCGGTCGACTACGGCCGTCCGCTCTTCGAATTAGATCGAGGCTGATATCTTCCGCAAAGTTTTGATCGCCAATCGCGGCGAGATCGCGCTCCGCATCAATCGCGCCTGCCAAGAGCTGGGCGTGAAGACGGTTGCGATCTTCTCGGAGGCC
Source organism: Vulcanimicrobiota bacterium (assembly GCA_030854585.1). Classification (GTDB taxonomy): domain Bacteria; phylum Vulcanimicrobiota; class Vulcanimicrobiia; order Vulcanimicrobiales; family Vulcanimicrobiaceae; genus JALYSX01. The sequence continues at coordinate 3,117 of JALYSX010000085.1, read as the reverse complement.
GATCGCGAATCGTTGCACGTTCGTCAGGCTGACGAAGCGTTTTGCGTCGGTCCCCCACCGGTCCAACGCTCGTATCTGAACATCCCGAACATCATCTCGACCGCGCTCGTGACCGGCTGCGATGCGATCCACCCGGGCTACGGCTTCATGGCCGAGAACGCGCGCTTCGCCTCGATCTGCGCGGATCACGGCATCGTGTTCATCGGGCCGACGCCCGAAGTGATCGCCGCGATGGGCGATAAGGCGACCGCCAAACGCGTGATGAAAGAGGCCGGCGTCGCGACCACGCCGGGCACCGACATCCTTTCTTCGGTCGACGAAGCTCGGCGGGCGGCCAACAAGATCGGCTACCCGGTACTGATCAAGGCGACCGCGGGCGGCGGCGGCAAAGGCATGCGCGTCGTCGAGAAGCCGGAAGATCTCGAACGTTCGTATCGAGGCGCGAGCAGCGAGGCCGAGGCGTCGTTCAAAGACGGCCGCGTCTACATGGAGAAGCTGATCCGCGATCCGCGTCACATCGAGGTCCAAGTATTGGCCGACGAGTTCGGCAACGTCGTGCATCTGGGCGAACGCGACTGTTCGGTGCAGAAGCCTTCGCATCAGAAGTTGATCGAAGAAGCCCCCGCGCCGCGCCTCTCCGAGCGGGCCCGCAAGAACCTGCACGACATGGCGATCAAGGCCTGCAAGCACGTGAAGTACTCCAACGCAGGCACGCTCGAGTTCCTCGCGGACGGCGACAACGTGTACTTCATGGAGATGAACACCCGTATCCAGGTCGAGCATCCGGTCACCGAGATGGTCTACAGCGTCGATCTCGTCAAGGAGCAGATCCGCATCGCTTCGGGCGAGAAGCTCGGCTACACGCAGGCCGATCTGGCGCTGCGCGGTCACGCGATCGAGTGCCGCATCAACGCCGAAGATCCGAGCAACAACTTCGCGCCGCAGGCCGGTACGCTCTCGAAGGTGGTCTTTCCGGGCGGTCCCGGCATCCGCGTGGACACGCACGTCTACTCGGGCGCGCAGGTCCCGCCGTACTACGATTCGATGATCGCCAAGATCGTCGCGTTCGGTGCGACCCGCGAAGCCGCGATCGCGCGTATGGAGCGCGCGCTGCGCGAGACGGTGATCGAGGGCGTGAGCACGACCATCGACGAGTGCCTGGTGATCCTCGCAACGCCGGAGTTCCGCGCGGGTGACTACAACATCGGCTTCTTGCCGCGCCTTCTCGATAAGCAGGCCGCCGACGCCGCGGCCGCCGCAACCGCCGTTGCGACCGGAGCCTAGATGCCCAGTCGTCGCATGGCCCGCGAGCAGGCGCTCCAAGCACTCTATTCCGTCACGGTCGGCAAACGCGAACCGAACGATGTGCTCACCGAGACGATCGGCGACGAAGCGCCAAGCGTGCATCGCGCGTTTGTCCGCGATCTGCTCTTCGGTACGCTCGAACATAGCGAAGAGGCGGACGCCGAGATCGGACCGCTCCTGCAAGGCTGGACGCTCGAGCGTCTGCCGACGATCGATCGTCTGATCCTACGGATGGCCGACTACGAACTTCGCTACGAAGGTACGCCACCCGCCGTCGTAATGGACGAAGCGGTCGAACTCGCGAAGAAGTTCTCGACGGAGGACTCCGGTCGTTACGTGAACGGCGTCCTGGCGGCGCTCGTCCGCTCCGATGCGACGTAAACCGACGCCCAAGGCGCGCCGCAAGCGCTTCTGGCGTACGCTCGCTATCGCGCTGTTTCTGCTCGTGCTCTTCGCGGCGGGCACGGTCGCCGGGATCGTGATGGCGTACTCGCGCAACCTGCCCGACATCAGCCGGATGGCCGACTACCAGCCGGCTCGCTCGACTCGGATCTTCGCGCGCGACGGTTCCCAACTCGGAAGCGTCTACAAAGAAAACCGCGTCTGGGTTCCGATCGCGAACATCCCGCCGATCGTGCGCAATGCGTTCATCGCAAGCGAAGACAAGAATTTCTACCGCCATCACGGCGTGGACTTCGCCGGCATCGTGCGCGCCGCGATCGCCGACCTCACGCATCAGCGCCAGCAAGGTGCATCGACGATCACCCAGCAGCTCGCGCGCAAGCTCTTCCTGAGCGACGCGGGCTCGATCTCGCGCAAGATCCAGGAAGCCCTGCTGGCGATGGAGATCGAGCGTTACTACACCAAGAACGAGATACTCGAGCGCTACCTGAACCTGGTCTATCTCGGCTCGGGCGCGTATGGCGTGGATGCTGCCGCCCACACCTACTTCGGGCGCGGCGTCGATACGCTGACGGCCGGGCAGGCCGCGATGATCGCAGGCGTGGTGGCCGCGCCGTCCGAGTACTCGCCGTACGTCAATATGAAGTATGCCAAAAGCCGCCAGACGCGCGCCCTAAACCTGATGGCCGAGAGCGGCTTCATCACGCACGCGCAGGCCGCTGCGGCGATCGCCGCGCCGATCAAACTCGCGGGCGAGCGGCCGGAGGGGCTGCAAGGCTACAACTCGCCATATTTTACGACCTACGTGATCTCGCAGTTGAACAAGCTGTTCGGCAAGCAGGCAGTGCAAGAAGGCGGCCTGCAAGTCTACACAACGGTAGACCCGAAGCTCGAAGCGGCCGCCCAAGAAGCGGTCGACTGGGGCGTGAACGCTGGCCTCGCCGAAGGCATCGGAGCGCACGAAGCCGCGCTCGTCTCGATCCGCCCGAGCACGGGCGAGATCGTCGCGATGATCGGCGGCACCAAGTTCTCGCTTGCCAATCAGTTCAATCGCGCGTGGCAAGCCCGTCGCCAGCCCGGCTCGTCGTTCAAAGCCTACGTCTACACGGCCGCGATCGATAGCGGGATGGCGCCTTCGACGATCGTCGACGACTCGCCGGTCTCCTATCCGATGGGCGCCGGCACCGACTGGTCGCCGCAGAACGACGACTTCCGTTTCATCGGTGCGGTGACGCTCCGTCAGGCGCTCGCGCTCTCGCGCAACGTGGTCGCCGTCAAGGTCGCGCAGACGGTCGGCATCGATCGCGTGATCGATTATGCGAAGCGGATGGGCGTCACGTCGCCGCTCGAAGCCAATCTCTCGCTCGCGCTCGGCACCTCGGACGTGACCGTGATGGACCAGGCCAGCGG
>JALYSX010000077.1 GCA_030854585.1 Vulcanimicrobiota bacterium | reverse complement strand
ACTGGTGTTACGGAAGAAACCGACCGACGAAGCGATCGAGCCGAACTTCGTCCCGTCGATCGGCCTGGTGGAAGATCCGCAGAAAGAATGCAGCGGGCCGCTCTGGCTGCGCGGTAGTATTCACGTGGTCTCGGCCGCCGGCAAGCCGTATGAAACGCGCAATCGCGTCACCCTCTGCCGGTGCGGCATGTCGCAGAACAAACCGTTCTGCGACGGCACCCACGCCGACGGATTCGTAGACGGGCTCTAGGGCATTAGCGGGTCGGGGCGGTGATGCGGAGGCGTTGGCGCATTTCGAGGGTCGGGACTTTGATGTCGCGCGCGATGCGGATGACGGCGAGGCCGCGGATGGCGAGCCAGATCGGATCGAACTCGAACCAGCGCAGACCGTGACGCGCCGAGAACTGGAAGGCGTGGTGGTTGTTGTGCCAGCCTTCGCCCCACGAGAGGAGCGCGACCCACCAGTTGTTGCGCGAGAGATCGGTCGTCTTGTACGTGCGGTAGCCGAACATGTGCGAGGCGCTGTTCACGAGCCAGGTCGAGTGGTACATGACGGTCAGGCGGACGAACGTGCCCCAGATGACGGCCGAGAGGCCGCCGAAGTAGTAGAGCGCGAGCCCGAGCGCGACCTGGAGCAGCACGCTGTTCTTGTCGAGGAACTGCATGATCGGGTCGTTATAGAGATCCGGCGCGAGGCGCGCGCGGTCGGCGTCGTTCGGCACCGCGTCGTTGTTACGGATCAGCCATTCGCAATGCGACCAGAAGAAGCCGCGGTCGGCGCCGTGCGGATCGCCTTCTTTGTCGGTCGCCGCGTGATGCTGGCGATGGGTCGCGACCCAGGTGACCGGGCCGCCCTGCAACGCGAGCGTTCCGAGGAACGCGGCGATATAGTTGAACGGTTTGATCAGGCGGAGCCCGCGGTGCGTGAGCGAGCGATGGAACGAGAGCGAGATGCCGATGCCGCACGTCGCGATGCTCAGTCCGATCATCAGGAAGAACGACGACCACGAGAAGAGCGCGGGGATAACCGCAGCCAACGCGATCAGGTGGATCGCTCCTATGCTGAGCGCGATCGGCCAGTTGATTGTTTTGGCTGACGACATGTGGGCTACTTTCGCGGAAATGCGCTTCCGAAACGCGGGGATCTATTGAGGTAAACGCACGATCGTTCCGGGTGGATTGGAGCAGCGCGTCCCACCGACTTTACCCGATTTTCGCTTAGACGCCTCTGGGAAGCGGGCGATTCTTCTTAAGTTTCCGTACGATTTTGACATTACACTTTAAGTCGCAGGCCGTCCCTCGTCCTTCGACTACGCAACGCTTGGTCGCTACGCCAGCAACTTCTTTGCGATGCGGTTTTGGTTCGCGACGAGCTTCTCCACGTCGAGGTTGAGGAAGGCGCCGTGCTCGAGCTTTGGGATGCCGTTGACGACGGCGAAATCGGCGTCGGGTGGTCGGCAGAAGACGAGTGCGGCGAGCGGGTCGTGGACGGCGCCGCCGGCGAGGTCGAGGGTGTCGAGGCGGAAGCCGACGATGTCGGCGGCCATGCCGGGTGCGAGGTGCCCCACGTCGTCGCGCCCGAGGACTTCCGCACCGCCGCGGGTCGCGATCCGCAAGACTTGACGAGCGGTCAGGGCGGCGGGGTCGAAATTGTGGACGCGGTGCAGGAGCAGCGCTTGTCGCGCTTCTGCCAACAAGTGCGACGAATCGTTGGATGCGGAGCCGTCGACCGCGAGGCCGACGCGAACGCCGGCGCGTTGCATCGCACCGATCGGAGCGACGCCGGACGCGAGACGCATATTCGAGCTCGGACAATGCGCGACCCCGGTACGGGTCGCACCCAGGCGGCCGCATTCATCCGGTGACGGATGCACCATGTGGGCGTGCCAGACGTCCGGGCCGACCCAGCCGAGATCTTCGGCTAGTTCGACCGGCCGGCGGCCGAACTTCTCGAGACAGAACGCTTCCTCGTCAAGCGTTTCGGCGAGATGCGTGTGCAGATGCACGCCTTTGCGGCGCGCGAGCGCGGCACTCTCGCGCATGAGATCGGGCGAGACCGAGAACGGCGAACAGGGCGCGAGCACGATGCGCGTCATCGCGTAGCGGTCGGCGTCGTGGTAGGCGTCGACGACGCGCGCGCAGTCGGCCAGGATCGCGTCTTCATTCTCGACGACGGAGTCCGGTGGAAGGCCGCCTTTGGAACGACCGACCGACATCGAACCGCGCGACGCGTGGAAGCGCATGCCCGTCCCGCGGGCGACATCGATCTGATCGTCGACGCGCGCGCCGTTGGGCCACACGTAGGTGTGATCGAAGGCGGTCGTGCAGCCGGACTTGAGCAGCTCGGCGAGCGCTACTCCGGTCGCGGTGCGAATCGCTTCGGCGTCCATACGGCCCCAGATCGGATAGAGGGTCGTGAGCCAGTCGAAGAGCTTGGCGTCCTGCGTGCCCGGCACGTTGCGCGTCAGCGTTTGATAGAAGTGGTGGTGGGTGTTGATCAGGCCGGGGATGACGATGCAGTTACTCGCATCCACCACCCGATCCGCGCTCTGCGGCATTTCGCCGGACGAGCCGATCGACTCGATGACGTTGTCGCGCACGAAGATCGACGCGCCGTCAAACGCGTGGTCGGCATCGTCGAAGGTCTCGATGCGGTGGGCGTTGCGGATGAGGAGGGTAGCCATCCGGTCGTGGGTTCGTTGCCGAGGTGGCTTGCTCTTGTGCCGTTCGGTGGGATTGGAGTCCGGAAGGGCCGATCCTGAGATATAAGGCGCATGCTGTGATGTGGTCCCGGGGACGATCGGAACGATCAGCGCCTCGGCCGGTGCTGCGGCGATCGTGCCTACGAGTCCAAGTAGAGCGGCAACCCGTGTCGGTCTAGAGTGCAACGTCGATTGGACAGATGCGGGCCGGCTGCGCTTTCGTTCTATCCCAGCATACATCAGAAGTGCGTGGAGCGTTTCCCTTCTCATCTCGTCTTCGGAGTTTCCGACAATCGTCACCTTCCGTCCGGTTTCCGGATGCTCAAAGTGCCGGTGGCTCCCGATCTGCTCCTTAAACGCGTACCCATGCTCTCGAAGGGCCTCCTCGATCTCTCGGTTATTTTGGCGGCATCGCTCCTCGCTCGCGGACTGCGACGAGAGGTGCAGACGACAAGAGGGGCGGCCTTCGAGACGCTCGCTGCGCTCGGGCGGCATGAGCCCCTAGACCCGGTGTCGTACCTTGGGGGCGTGTCCCATCCTGCGGTTTCTCGGGCGCTTGGCGCTTATGATCGGTCGCGTCTCGCGCTCTGTTCGATCGGTAGTCATTCGGCGTTGGATGTGGCCTATGGCGCGCGCCAGCAGGGGCTGCGCAACCTGATCGTGACCGGGAAGGGCCGCGAGCGGACGTACGCCGAGCACTACTTCCGGAACGACCGGGCGCCGGCGCGTGGATGCGTCGATGCGACCTACGCGCTGGCTGCGTTTGCGGATCTGCTGAACGAGGACGTGCAGGCGGATCTGTTCGCCGAGAACGCGATCTTCGTCGCGAACCGCTCGTTCGAAGTCTATCTGCATCAGAAGTTCTCGTACGATCAGATCGAGTCGCGCATGCAACTGCCGTTCTTCGGGAGTCGTTCGCTGTTGCGCGCGGAAGAGCGCGGC
>JALYSX010000072.1 GCA_030854585.1 Vulcanimicrobiota bacterium | reverse complement strand
CCGTTCGTCTGTGGATCGCGCGATCTCGGTGAAGCGCTCCGTCGCATCGCCGAAGGCGCCGCCATGATCCGCAGCAAGGGCGAAGCCGGTAGCGGCAACATCGTCGAAGCCGTCCGCCACATCCGGGCGATCACCGACTCTATTCGCGAACTCACGCTCGTGCCGAAAGAACAGCTCGTCGTTCGCGCACGCGATCTCGGCGCGCCGCTCGATCTCGTGCAAGAAGTCGCCGCAACGGGCAAGCTCCCGGTCGTGCTGTTCTGCGCGGGCGGCGTTTCGACGCCGGCCGATGCCGCGCTCATGATGCAGCTCGGCGCCGAAGGCATCTTCGTCGGCAGCGGCATCTTCAAATCGAAGGACGCGAAGGCGTTCGCCAAAGCGATCGTCGATGCGACCACGCATTTCGCCGATCCGAAGACGGTCGTCGCGGCTTCGAAGTCGCTCGGCCTGAACGAAGCCATGCCGGGCATCGACCTGCGCAAGCTCGACGCATCCGAACTGCTCTCCACCCGCGGAAACTAGATGTCGACGGTCGGCGTCCTCGGTCTGCAAGGCGACGTCGTCGAACATCTGGCCGCGCTGCGTGCGGCGGGTGCGACCGCCGTCGAAGTCAAGACGATCGCCGATCTCGCGCACGTGGACGGTCTGGTGATTCCTGGCGGCGAGTCGACGACCGTGATGAAGTTGCTCGCGCGCTTTTCGATGTCGGAACCTATCGTCGCGCGCGTACGCGCCGGCATGCCGCTCTGGGGCACGTGCATGGGCATGATCGTCGCGGCCAGCGACGTCGCGGATATGGAACAGCCGACCCTCGGAGTGATCGACATCACCGTCCGCCGCAACGCCTTCGGTCGCCAGAACGATTCGGCTGAGATCCGGCTCGCGATTCCGGTCCTCGGCGACGCGCCGTTCCCGGCGATCTTCATTCGCGCGCCTTGGATCGAACGGGTCGGCCCGGGCGTCGACCTACTTGCCGAACGCGACGGCCACGGCGTGATGGTCCGCGAGGGCAACGTCCTCGGCACCTCGTTCCACCCCGAACTGACCGGCGATCACCGGGTCCACGGCTACTTCCTGGAGATGGTCCGCGAGGCTACATCAGTAGGGAAGGCGTCGCCCGCCGCATAAGCATCAGGGCGCATGACTTCTCAAGAGCCGCCCCACGGGGAATTTGGCTTCGCCGGTCGGGCATCCGACGTGCGACTGAGTACTACATGCCAAACCGCGGGTACGCGGCAAGCAATTTATAACGGGGCGTGGTCTGTGACCGCGCCTCGCTCAATTCCCGGGTCCGCGCGATGACCGAAGTTCTCGTCCTCAACTCGACCTACGAGGCGATGAACGTCACCTCGTTCCAGCGCGCCGTCAAGCTGCTCTTCTCGGGCAAGGCCGAGATCGTCCACAATCGCGACAAGGCGATCCGCTCGGCGACCTTCGAAATGCGTCTGCCGTCGATCATCCGCATGCTCTACTTCATACGGCGCCCGATGCAGAAGGTCGCGCTGACGAAGAAGAACGTACTGATCCGCGACGACTACGAGTGTCAGTACTGCCACATCCGCGGAGAGAAGCTGATGACGGTCGACCACGTGCTACCCAAGAGCAAGGGCGGCCCCTCGACCTGGGAAAATCTCGTCTGCGCGTGCATGCGTTGCAACAATCGCAAGAACAATCGCACGCCCGAAGACGCCAACATGCCGCTCAAACGCAAACCGCGTCAGCCCAAATACATCCCCTGGATCCAGGTCAAGCGCAACACCCTCCCGGGCGAGTGGCACAAGTTCTTGTTCCTCTATAACGTCTCCATCGACGAACGAGTCGAAGCCTAACTTCTCGGGAACGCCTTTTCCCAAGCGGCTTCGATCTTCTCGGGGGTCGGTTTTTCGATGACTGCGGCGACGCAGCCGTCGGGACGGACGATGAGTGCGGCGGGGAGTTTGATGTGCCAGCGCTTCGGGAGAGCCGGTATTCGGATCGCTTCCCGATCACCGAGATTGGCGTTGCCGACTACGATGAGGGCGGCTTTCCCGAGGCGTACTTCATTGATTCGACGGCCGTCGGGCAGACGAAGATCGCCGACGCGGCGCCCCGCTACGGGGTGGCGAGCGTCGATGATCGGCGATTTGGTGTAGCGTCCGTTGAGCATTCCGAGACCGCGGGCGGCCTTGCGTTGCATGCCGATGCCGCGTAGCGCGCGGCGTAGCAGATTGAGCCCGCGCTTCTTGAACCAGCTCTGCGTGAGCTGTCCGTAGCGCGCGAGGCGGTTGGCGTAGTTCTCGACAGAATCGGTCATCATCTCGTGCCGTTCGAGATCGTAGCTCTCGAGCAGTTTGCGCGCGTCGCCACCGTTCAGCGCGTAGGCTAGCTTCCAGGCGAGATTCGCCGCATCGTGGATGCCGACGTTCAGGCCTTGCCCACCGGCCGGGCTGTTGAGATGCGCGGCGTCGCCCGCGAGCGCGACGCGCCCTTTTACGAAGCGTTGCGCGTGGTTGCGATGGATGGTGAAGACGCCGCGCCAGCGGGTGTGTGCGCGTGTGGCCGCGTCGCCGAAGAGCGCGCGCATCCGATCGGCATGCCCGAGGTCGGCGCAGGCGTCGTCGTCGCTGCTCGCTTTCGGAACCGGCGCGATCACGCGCCAGTGGCCGGGCTCGAACTCGATGCCGAGCGCGAGCATGGGCGCGAACGACGCGCGGAAACTCGGCGCACCGAGGGTGCGTTCCACGATCTCGTCGGAGACGACCACGCGCATACCGTAGGTGACGCCTTCGAGTTCGACGCCCATCGCCTCGCGCGTGATGCCGCTCGCACCGTCGCAGCCGGCGACGTAGGCGCTGCGTAGGTCGACGGTGTTGCCAGCATCGTCCACGGCGGTGACGGTCGCGCCGTCGTCGTCCTGACAGATTTCGGTCGCGCTCCAGCCGGTGCGTAAGTCGCAGTGCGGGCTCTTGCGGACCAACTCGCGCAGGATCGTTTCGGCTTTCGATTGTGCCAGCAACAGCGCGCCCGGTTCCGAGAAGGTCTCATCGAGGACGCGGAAGTCGACGCCGAGCGATCGTTGCAGAGTTGCAGAATCGTAGACGGCGATCTCGGGCACGAACGTGCCGGCGGCGCGGAGCGCGTCCCAGGCGTTCCAATCGCGGAGCACTTCGGCGGTTCGCGGCCAGAGCACGAACGCGCGCGCGCGCTCGGGCGCTTGCGGGGCGCGTTCGAGCAGGATCGAGCGTACGTCGTGATGGGCGAGACCTAGGGCGAGCGAGAGCCCCGTCGGGCCTCCGCCGACGATGATGACCGGTGCGTCCACAGGCCCGCACTACTCGCTCTCGAAGCACCAGGCCTCTATGCAGACTCGCACCTCGCGCCATTGGCTGCCGTTCACGCAGATGGATGGGTTCGACGCACCCGCGCGCACATTCGTCCGGGGCGACGGCAATTACCTGGAAGACGCGAACGGTCACCGGGTCTTCGATGCGGTCAGTTCGATCTGGACGACCATCCACGGACATGGCCATCCGCACATCGTCGACGCGATCGCCCGCCAGGCGGCGACGCTCGACCATGCGACCTCGCTCGGCGCGACCAATCCGCTCGCCGACGAACTCGCTGATCGCCTCTGCGCGCTGACGGGCACCCACGCTGCATTTTTCGCTTCGGACGGTGCCAGCGCGGTCGAAGCGGCGCTCAAGATGGCGTTGCAGTACTGGCAGCGTGCGGGAGAACCCGAGCGCACGCGCTTCGTACACCTGGGCGGGAGCTATCACGGCGATACGACAGGCGCGATGAGCGTCTCGGATATTGCCATCTTCAAGGCGCGCTTCGGCGCCGTCACCTTCGAGACGTACGCATACGATGCGGCCGCGAGCACGATCGCCCGCGACGACGTGGCCGCGGTGATCGTCGAACCGCTCGTGCAAGCGGCGGCCGGCATCCAGGTCGTCTCGCCCGACCTCTACGATCCGCTTCGCGAGATGCGTCCGCTCTTGATCGTCGATGAGATCGCGAGCGGCTTCGGTCGGACAGGCACGATGTTCGCGCACGAACAACTCGGCCTGCATCCCGACATCATCTGCATCGGCAAGGGCATCACCGGTGGAACGCTCGCTCTCTCGGCCGCTCTGGCTCTCGAGCCGGTCTATAACGCCTTTCTCGGCGCGCCCGCGGAGCTGAAGCAGTTCTTCCACGGTCATTCGTATGCCGGCAACCCAATCGCATGCTCTGCGGCGATCGCCTCACTAGAACTCTTCGAACGCGAAGGTACTCTCGCACACGTGGTAGCACTGGCGCCGCGTCTGGCCGCGCACCTCGAACGTCTCCGCGCGCATCGGTATGTGCGCGACGCGCGTCACGTCGGCCTGATGGCTGCCGTCCAATTGGACGGCCTAGTCGCGTGGAACGTCGCAGGCGCGCTCTACGAACGCGGATTCTTCACGCGTCCGATCGGCGATGCGATCCAGTTCGTGCCGCCGCTCTCGACCACGTCGGCCGAGATCGACGGCTTCTTCGACGCGCTCGAAGCGGAATTGCGCGCATGAGCTACCTCAAGCGTGTCGAGGCGCGACTCGCAGAGATCGCGACGGCGCATCGCACGCGCACGGTCGAACCGTGGCAGCCGCGCGGCGTGATCGATTTCTCGTCCAACGACTATCTCGCACTCGCGACCGATCCGCAGGTGGTCGCGGCGTTCCGTCAGGCCAAGCGCGTCGGCGCGGGCGGCGCGCGTCTGCTCGGTGGTCGCCACCGCGAGCACTCGCTGTTAGAAGAAGAGCTAGCGCTTTGGCTCGGGCGCGAACGCGCGCTGATCTTCTCGTCCGGCTATCTGGCCGCTCTCGGTTCGATCGCGGTGCTAGGCTCGGTGGTCGAGCGGATCGCATCCGATCGGCTCAACCACGCATCCCTGATCGATGGGATTCGTGCGACCGGTCTGCCGCGAACGATCTTTCCGCACGCCCAGCCTCCGCCCGGCGATGGAACGCCGACCCTCTATGTGAGCGAGTCGCTCTTCTCGATGGACGGCGATACGATCGATCCGGCGCGTATGCTCGTCGCGCTCGGTCCCGACGACGTGCTACTCCTCGACGAGGCGCACGCTCTCGGAGTCTACGGCGCCGAGGGCGCGGGCCTCGCATACGACCTTCGCGACGACCGCGTCGTGATTCTCGGCACGCTCTCCAAGGCGCTCGGCGCGCAGGGCGGCTTCATCGCCGGGCCCGCGCGATCGATCGATTTGATCGCGAATGCGGCGCGTCCGTTCATCTTCGACACGGCTTTGCCACCGTCGATCGCGCTCGCCGCGCGGGTCGCGTTGGTCCTGGCGCGCAAGGCCGACGATCGCCGCGCTCACCTACGCGAACTGGCGGTCCGACTACGAGCGGGACTTCAGACCCACGAAATTGCCTCCGGCGGCCAGGCGGCCTCGCCAATCGTACCGATTCTTATCGGAGATGAGGAGGCCACGCTACTGACCGCCCGCCTGCTGCTGGCGAAGAATATATATGCGCCGGCGATTCGGCCGCCGACCGTTCCGCGCGACACGTCGCGAATCCGGGTGAGTCTACGCTCGGACATTCGCGTCGAGGACATCGATGCACTGTTGCGTGAGGTATCCCGTGCTACATCAGTTGAGCGCCTTTAGTTTGGAACCGCGTTTCGTGACGAATCCGCATCGTTATTTCATCACCGGAACCGACACCGATGTCGGCAAGACCCGCGTCGCCGCTTCGCTGGCGCGCGCGTTGCGCGAACGCGGGCATGAAACGACCGTCGTGAAGCTCGTACAGACGGGTCTCCCGCCGGGTCTCGAAGGGGACGCCGCCCATGCCGGCCGTCTCGCCGGCACGCGCCACGTCGAACTCGCGCGCTTCCAGAAGGCGGCGGATCCGTGGTCGGCAGCGCTCTCGGAGAACGCGCCGCTGGTGCGCGTCGGAGATCTCGCGCCGGTATTGGAAGCAATCCAGGGCGCGGTCGTCGTCGAAGGCGCCGGTGGCATGATGGTGCCGCTCAACTCGAAGGAGCACTTCGGGCACCTCGCGGAACGCGCGAACCTCGAGACGATCGTCGTCGTCGGCCTGCGCATGGGCTGCCTCAACCACGCGCTGCTCACGCTCTCGCTTTGCGAGCACGCCCAGCTCCCGGTCACCGGCGTCGTGCTGGTCGAACGCTGGCAGCCGGTCGATGCGTCGTACCTGGCGGACGTCGAGCGCACGTTGCAGGACAAAGCCCGGATTCTCGGCATTATGTTCCACTGCGAAGACGAGGCTTCGGCGGTCGCCGATGGCGCCCACCTCTTCGCGCCACTCGCCTTCTAGAACAAGGACCCGATGCCGAACCCGATCGTCGAACGCGCGCGCGAGCGCGTGTTGCACCGTGGCCTTCCCGCCGACCATTCCATGCTCGCCGAGCTTGCGTCGATGCCCGCGAGCGACGTTCCCGATCTACTCGAACTCGCCGATGCCGTACGCGAGAAGTATTGCGGCAACGGGATCGCGGTCGAAGTGCTCTACAACGCCAAGAGGGGCGGCTGTTCGGAGGATTGCAACTTCTGCTCGCAGAGCGCACGCTTCGCCTCCGACGTCGATCCCGAGCCTCTTTCGTCGGTCGAAGGCTTCGTCACCGCCGCACGCGAGGCGCACGAGCGCGGCGCGAGCGAGTTCTGCGTGGTGCTCGCGGTCCGCGGCCCGTCGACGAAACTGCTCGAACGCGTCTGCGATGCTACCCGGCAGATCAAGGCCGAACTGCCGCTCACGGTTGCGGTCTCGCTCGGCATTCTGCGCGACGATCAACTCGAGCCTCTCGTCGCGGCGGGGGTCGACAAGGTCAATCACAATCTGGAGACCTCGCGCCGGTACTTCGCCTCGGTCTGCACG